>CAUSWL010000013.1:0-31085 GCA_963535345.1 uncultured Streptococcus sp. | reverse complement strand
GTTTCTTGTCAGCGGCTTCCTTCCAGGAAACAACTCGTGTCCTTACAGATGCAGCCATCCGTGGTAAGAAAGATCATCTCCTTGGACTCAAGGAAAATGTTATCATCGGTAAGATCATCCCAGCTGGTACTGGTATGGCTCGCTACCGTAACCTTGAACCACAAGCTATCAATGAAGCAGAATATCTGGCTCCAGAACAAGAAGAGGCAGAACTTGCTCCTGTAGAGGAAGTTGTGGAAATCCAAGTTGAAGAAACAGTAGAATAAAAGCAAACAAGAGAACCTTTGGGTTCTCTTTGCTTTATTTCAGAAAATTTTCCCACTTTTTCATAAAGTATGGTAGAATAAAAGAACTAAAATGCCAAGGAGGTGTCCGTATGGAACAAACATTCTTTATCATTAAGCCAGATGGTGTGAAAAGAGGGCTGGTCGGCGAAATTCTGCAAAGAATGGAACAACGAGGTTTCAAACTCGAAAAATTAGAGTTACGTTCAGCAGTTTCAGAAGCTTTGATTGACCAACACTATCAAGACTTGGTTGAAAAAAGTTTTTATCCTCCTATCCGTCAGTTTATGACCTCAGGACCAGTAGTGGTGGGCATTCTATCAGGTCCGAAAGTGATTGAAACTTGGCGGACCATGATGGGGGCTACTCGTCCAGAAGAAGCTCTGCCAGGAACTATCCGAGGAGATTTTGCCAAGGCTGCAGGAGACAATCAAGCCATTCAAAATGTAGTTCACGGCTCCGATTCGGAAGCTTCTGCAAAACGTGAAATTGCTCTCTGGTTTAAGGATTAGACTGGTAAAAGAACAGTTCTGTGCACAACAGAGCTGTTTTTTGGTCAGTTGAGCACAAAAAAAGAACACTTGAGGCGGTAACGATCATTTCAAACTCCTCACAAGGTATAATCCCATATAGGGAGGGAAAAGAAATGGTAAAATCAATTCGCCTATTGTTACTGATTGCAGTCGTCCAGATTAGTTTTAGTAGTTGTCTATTATGGAAAGAAACCTTTTTATCTTTAAAACAGACCAATGCTTATTTTTTGATTTTGATAGTAGGAATTTCTGTTCTGTGTGCTGGGATAAATTATTTCTATACAGCAGACCAGTCTAGACATAGTATTTTACATGTTCAAAAGAAAGTGAGTCTTGTTTATTGCCTCCTTTTAGTAGTCAATCTTCTGGCAACCTGTCTGGTTCTCTCAGAAAGCATCCAAACCACTAGCAAATTGCAGCAGGAATTGGTTGACCTCTTTTTACCCTCCTTCTTTTTCTTGCTAGGAGTAGATCTATTGATTTTCTTACCTTTTGATAAAATTTTTCGCGATATAGAAAATCGCCTAAATAAAAAGAAAACAGTCGTCATTTCCGTTCTAGCTACGATGGTTTTCTTGAGGAATCCCTTAGTGATTTCCTCGATCCTCATTTATATCAGTGTTGGTTTTCTATGCGCACGTTTCCTTTTTCCAAAATGTATTCAAAGGGAAATCTCCTTTTATGGACACCTGATTCGGGATATCCTGTTTGTTTTTTCAATAGTTGTATTCTTTTAAGTAGAGGAGAATTTTTCAAAATTGTTATAGTAAGTCCATAAAGAAAATTCACACAAAAGAAAACTTTTTGGTATAATAGTAGCATGCACACAAAAAATGAAGAAGAGCTTCTAGCTCTCGGAGAAAGATTAGGTCATTTGCTTCAAAAAGACGATGTTCTAATCTTGACTGGAGAGTTAGGTGCGGGTAAAACAACCTTTACAAAAGGCCTTGCCAAGGGCTTGGATATCTGTCAGATGATTAAAAGTCCAACCTATACCATTGTCAGAGAGTATGAAGGACGTTTGCCACTTTACCACTTGGATGTCTACCGTATCGAAGGTGATGCTGATTCTATTGACTTGGATGAGTTTCTCTTTGGTGGCGGTGTGACTGTTATTGAGTGGGGGCATCTTTTGGGTGAAGATTTACCAGATTCTTACTTGGAGTTGGAAATTTTGAAAGAAGCTGATGGTCGTTGTCTTCATTTTACGGCTCATGGCTCTCGGGCTGAACAACTCATCAAGGAGTTTCAAGATGGAGTATGAGTTGTGTATTCGTGAGGCAGAGATGTCAGATGCTACAGCCTTGATTGCATTTTTAGATTGTGTCGGTCAAGAGACAGACTTTACTAGCCTAGATGAAAATGGCATCATGATGACAGCTTCTGAAATGGCTCTTTTTATCGAAAAACAAGCTGCATCAGAGAATCAAATTACTCTCCTCGCCTTACTGAATGATGAGATTGCAGGAGTCTTAAATATCACAGCAGACCAACATTTAAGAGTTCGACATATCGGTGATGTTTTTCTAGCAGTTCGCAAGAAATTCTGGAACCAAGGCTTGGCGACTATACTTCTAGAAGAAGGCATCGAGTGGGCTAAATCCAGTGGTGTCTTGTGCCGTTTGCAACTCAGTGTACAAAAACGAAACGAGGCTGCGATCCACCTCTACTCAAAAATGGGATTTATCACAGAAGGCTTACAAGAAAGAGGAGCCTATTTAGCAGAAGGGATATTTTTAGATGTTTGTCTTATGGGCAAGCTGATAAATGAATAACGAGATGATTAAAAAATTAATTGGAATGGTGCTAGGTTTCCTAGCAGTAACAGTTTTAGGTGTAGCGGTTTATGGCTATACCATCTACCAACAGGGAACAGAAACCCTAAGTAAAAAGACTTACAAAAAAATCGGGGAAGAAACCAACGTTATCGAAGCGACGGAGCCTCTGACCATCCTCTTGATGGGGGTAGATACGGGAAATGTGGAACGTACAGACCCGTGGGCGGGAAATAGTGATTCCATGATTCTCTTGACGGTTAATCCCAAAACAAAGAAAACCACTATGATGAGTTTGGAACGGGATATTTTGACCAAGATTGAGACTGGAAACGGTCAAGTTCAGGAAGCCAAACTCAATGCGGCCTATGCTAATGGTGGTGCGGAACTTGCAATTTCTACTATTCAAAAGATGATGAATATCCACATTGACCGCTATGTGATGGTTAACATGCAGGGGCTTCAACAATTGGTGGATGCAGTTGGTGGAATTACCGTCAACAATACACTTGGTTTCCCGATTTCGATTGCTGACCAAGAGGAGTTTAATAAGATTTCCATCGGTGTTGGAGAACAAACTTTGAATGGGGAGGAAGCCCTGGTGTATTCACGGATGCGTTACCAAGACCCTGAAGGAGACTATGGTCGTCAAAAACGTCAACGTGAGGTCATTCAAAAAATCGTTGAGAAGGTTTTGAGCCTAAACAGTGTGAGTCATTATCAAGGTATCCTCAAAGCTTTGAGTGATAACATGCAGACCAATGTGGACTTGTCAGCTAAGAGCATTCCACAATTGCTTGGCTATCAAGATTCTTTCAAGAATATCGAAACGCATCAATTGCGTGGGGAAGATGCTGAGCTACAGGGAATTTCTTATCAGATTGTCACTTCAGAACATATGCTTGAAATGCAAAATCTCTTGCGTAGTTCACTAGGTAAAGAGCCGGTGACAGAATTGGAAACCAATGCGGTACTGTACGAAACAGCCTTTGGTCGGACAGCACCTTCAACCAGTACGAACGCTTCAAACGAAGAAGCAGAATAAGAAAAGAATCAAATCGTGGGAAATTTCCTGCGATTTTTTCAAAAAAATTCGAATAGATAAGTAGGAGGAAACATGAAAGCAGAAATTATTGCTGTAGGAACAGAAATTTTAACAGGGCAGATTGTCAATACCAATGCTCAGTTTTTATCAGAGAAACTAGCCGAAATCGGGGTAGACGTCTACTTCCAAACAGCTGTTGGGGATAATGAAGCTCGTCTTTTGTCCTTGCTTGAGATTGCGAGTCAACGTAGCAATCTTGTGATTTTGACAGGGGGCTTGGGGCCAACTGAGGATGATTTGACCAAACAAACTCTGGCAAAATTTTTGGAAAAAGATCTAGTGTTTGATCCTCAAGCACAAGAGAAATTGGATATTTTCTTTGCTCATAGACCTGACTATGCTCGGACACCGAATAATGAGCGCCAAGCCCAAATTGTAGAAGGGGCAACTCCATTGCCAAATGAGACAGGTTTAGCAGTCGGAGGGGTGTCGGAAGTGGATGGCGTGACCTACGTGGTCCTTCCAGGACCACCAAGTGAGTTGAAACCCATGGTCTTAAATCAACTCTTACCCAAGTTAATGACTGGTACCAAGTTATACTCACGAGTGCTCCGTTTCTTTGGAATTGGGGAGAGTCAGTTGGTGACCATTTTGGCGGATTTGATTGACCAGCAAACCGATCCGACTTTGGCGCCGTATGCCAAGACGGGAGAAGTGACCTTGCGCTTGTCTACAAAAGCAGTTAGTCAAGAAAAGGCTGATCAAGCACTGGACATCCTAGAAAGTCAAATCTTGAGTCGCCAAACTTTCGAGGAAATTTCTCTACGAGACATCTGTTATGGATATGGGGAAGAAACCAGCCTCGCAAGTGTCGTTGTAGAAGAGCTAAAGAAGAGACAGAAAAGCATTACTGCGGCAGAAAGCTTGACGGCAGGTCTCTTTCAAGCGACATTAGCAGACTTTTCGGGCGTTTCAGCAATCTTTAATGGCGGTTTTATCACTTACAGCCTAGAAGAAAAGTCTAAGATGTTGGATATTTCCGAGCAAGAGCTAAAAGAACACGGGGTTGTTTCTGAGTTTACGGCTCGAAAAATGGCAGAGCAGGCACGGATCAAGACTCAGTCTGACTACGGAATCAGTCTGACAGGTGTAGCTGGGCCAGATAGCCTAGAGGGGCATCCAGCTGGTACAGTTTTTATTGGACTGGCACATGCAAAAGGGACAGAGGTTATCAAGGCCAATATCGCAGGACGGAGTCGAGCAGATGTCCGACATATTGCGGTCATGCATGCCTTTAACCTAGTTCGCAAGGCTTTATTAAGTGACTAAATTTTGGTATAATGAAAGGTAGGTCTAAGGACCAGTAGAATATAGGAGAACAAAATGGCGAAAAAACCAACAAAAAAATTAGATGAAATTGGGAAAAAATTTGGAGCAGACCGTGAAAAAGCATTGAACGATGCTCTTAAATTGATCGAAAAAGACTTTGGTAAAGGCTCAATCATGCGCTTGGGTGAGCGCGCGGAGCAAAAAGTTCAAGTGATGAGCTCAGGCTCATTGGCTCTGGACATTGCTCTTGGTTCAGGTGGTTATCCTAAAGGACGTATCATCGAAATCTATGGACCAGAATCATCTGGTAAGACAACGGTTGCCCTTCACGCTGTTGCGCAAGCACAAAAAGAAGGCGGTATCGCTGCCTTTATCGATGCGGAACATGCCCTTGATCCAGCCTATGCAGCAGCCCTTGGTGTGAACATTGACGAATTGCTCTTATCACAACCAGACTCAGGTGAGCAAGGTCTTGAAATTGCAGGGAAATTGATTGACTCAGGTGCCGTTGACCTCGTCGTTATCGACTCGGTTGCAGCCCTTGTACCTCGTGCAGAAATCGATGGGGACATTGGAGACAGCCACGTTGGTTTGCAGGCTCGTATGATGAGTCAAGCCATGCGTAAACTTGGTGCTTCGATCAATAAGACCAAAACAATTGCTATCTTTATCAACCAATTGCGTGAAAAAGTTGGAGTCATGTTTGGAAACCCAGAAACAACTCCAGGTGGACGTGCTCTGAAATTTTATGCTTCAGTCCGTTTGGATGTTCGTGGAAGCACACAAATCAAAGGAACTGGTGACCAAAAAGATACCAATGTCGGTAAGGAAACCAAGATCAAGGTCGTGAAAAACAAGGTGGCTCCACCATTTAAGGAAGCCTTTGTTGAAATCATGTACGGAGAAGGGATTTCTAAGACTGGTGAGCTCTTGAAGATTGCAAGTGATCTCGATATCATCCAAAAAGCGGGAGCATGGTACTCTTACAAGGGTGAAAAAATCGGACAAGGATCTGAAAATGCTAAGAAATACTTGGCGGATCACCCAGAAATCTTTGATGCCATTGACCATCAAGTCCGTGTTCAATATGACTTGATTGAAGATGAAGAAGGGACAACTCCTACCACTGTTGCGGAAGATTTAGCACCTAACCAAGAAGTAACGCTTGACCTAGGCGACGGACTTGAAATCGAAATTGAAGATTAAAAATAAAAGCGGAGAAGTCCTTCTCTGCTTTTTATGTTTAATTATTAATTCTCCAGAAGCTTCAAAAGCGTAATAAAAGAGTATTTAATCAAAAAAATTAAATCATTCTATAAAAAGGAGACTACTATAATGGAAAAACGCCTTGTTCGTAACGTACAAGACAAAAAGATTGCTGGTGTTTGTGCAGGTATCGGTGACTACTTTAACATGGACCACACACTTGTTCGTGCACTTTGGATCATCTTCACCCTACTTGGTGGTTCTGGAATCTTAGCTTATGCTGTTCTCTACTTCCTTCTTCCAGAAGGCAATGCAGAAGCTTAAACCATAGAGAATAAAAGTTTATTCTGATCAGTTGAAAATAAAAAATGCATGTAATCGTAGATTGCATGCATTTTTATATGTAGCTTCTATCGAAAAAGAGAGGTTCTTCACTAGATGGATAAGTCCTGTTTAATGGTCACTAAAACGACGATACTCTATATGAAAGTCAAAATAATGTTCATTTTGTAACTTTTGGAAGATGTCGCGATAGGCCTCTTCGTCAAAATAGTCGCCTCGGTAGAGAATTTCAAAACTCAAACCATCGTACTCTAGAAAAGCGTTGGCTGATTTAAAGCCATTTTGGCGATAGAAGTCCATTCTAGCCTTCCTCTGCTCCAAGTTATCGCATTCTTCATCCAATCGCTCGACTTCCAATAACATGGTTCGCTGGTAAAAATCAGTCAGCTTTTCGATGATTTCCTTTCCGTACCCGTGGCTTCTCAAGTGGGGCATAATGGCAAAAAAACTGATATAGAAGGCCTTTGGATTGGAGATGGCAAAAGCAAAGCCGACAAACTCTTCTTGGTTATAAAAAGCAAAAAAGTGGGCGTCTTCTCGGTCCTGATAGCGTAAAAACTCTGACAGAGGAACTCGTTCTTCCTCGGGGAATGCTTCCTTGTTTAGCTTCTCAACCTTATCAAGATCAGGAAATACATCGGTAATTAATTGACTGGTCAAACTCATAAATGACCTCCTTTTCTTGATTATAGCAAATTGTCTCTCTGTAAGCAATTGATTTCAAACTTAGTGACAGAGTCTTGTCGCTCCATTAGAAAGCTGATATAATAGCTTTATGAATAAGAAACGATCCGTGGACTTGATACATGGTCCTATTCTTCCTGCGCTGTTAAGCTTTGCCTTTCCAATCTTGCTGTCAAATATTTTCCAACAACTCTATAATACAGCTGACGTCTTGATTGTTGGGCGTTTTCTTGGTCAAGATTCTTTGGCTGCAGTAGGGGCGACAACTGCCATTTTTGATTTGATTATAGGTTTTACGCTTGGTGTTGGCAATGGGATGGGGATCGTCATTGCCCGCTATTATGGGGCTCGTAATTTCACTAAAATCAAGGAAGCAGTAGCAGCAACTTGGATTTTAGGTGTTCTTTTGAGCATTGTGATCATGCTGATGGGATTTGTCGGTCTGTATCCACTCTTGCAATATTTAGATACCCCTGCAGAAATCCTTCCTCAATCCTATCAATATATTTCTATGATTGTGACCTGTGTAGGTGTCAGCTTTGCCTATAATCTTTTTGCAGGCTTGTTGCGATCCATTGGAGACAGTCTAGCAGCTCTTGGATTTCTGATTTTTTCTGCTTTGGTTAATGTGGTTCTAGATTTGTATTTTATTACGCAACTGCATCTGGGAGTTCAATCTGCGGGCCTTGCTACTATTATTTCACAAGGGTTGTCAGCGGTTCTTTGCTTTTTCTATATCCGTAAGAGTGTTCCAGAACTGCTTCCTCAACTCAAGCATTTTAAATGGAACAAGGCCTTGTATGCGGATCTCTTGGAGCAAGGTTTGGCTATGGGTCTGATGAGTTCCATTGTGTCCATTGGTAGCGTGATTTTACAGTCTTCTGTCAATACTTTTGGAGCTGTGATTATTAGTGCACAAACAGCAGCTCGACGGATTATGGCCTTTGCTCTCCTTCCAATGACGGCTATTTCTTCTGCTATGACGACCTTTGCCTCTCAAAATCTAGGAGCCAAGCGACCAGATCGCATAGTCCAAGGTCTTGGTATTGGGAGTCGTTTGAGTATGTCCTGGGCAGGTTTTATTTGTATTTTCCTCTTTTTTGCCAGTCCTAGCTTGGTTTCCTTCTTGGCCAGTTCGACGGATGGATACTTGGTAGAAAATGGTAGCCTCTACCTGCAAATCAGTTCAGTCTTTTATCCGATTTTGAGCCTTTTGCTGATTTATCGCAATTGCTTGCAGGGATTGGGGCAGAAAGTCCTTCCTCTAGTTTCCAGCTTTATAGAACTAATCGGGAAGATCGTTTTTGTGGTCTTGATTATCCCTTGGGCAGGGTATAGGGGAGTTATTCTCTGCGAACCCCTTATCTGGGTTGCCATGACTACCCAACTGTACTTTTCACTTTTCCGCCATCCCCTGATAAAAGAAGGCAAGGCAATCTTGGCAACAAAAGGACAATCCTAGCTGGATTTGCTGAATAAAATCCATTTCCTCTAGTGAAAATCGAAAAAACTTGTGTTATAATAAGAAAGATTAAAATGTGAAAAAAGGAGATTCCTAATGGGACGTAAATGGGCCAATATCGTAGCCAAGAAAACGGCTAAAGATGGAGCTAACTCTAAAGTATATGCAAAATTTGGTGTAGAAATCTATGTAGCAGCTAAAAAAGGTGATCCAGATCCAGAATCAAACTCAGCTTTGAAATTCGTTATCGACCGTGCTAAACAAGCTCAAGTGCCAAAACACGTTATCGATAAAGCTTTGGACAAGGCTAAAGGAAACACAGACGAAACCTTTACAGAAGGACGTTACGAAGGTTTTGGACCAAATGGTTCTATGTTGATTGTGGATACCTTGACTTCAAACGTCAACCGTACAGCGGCTAATGTCCGTGCAGCCTTTGGTAAAAACGGCGGAAACATGGGTGCTTCAGGTTCAGTTTCATACCTCTTTGACAACAAGGGTGTGATCGTATTTGCGGGTGAGGACGCTGATGCGGTCTTTGAGCAATTGCTCGAAGCAGATGTGGATGTGGACGATGTAGAAGCAGAAGAAGGAACAATCACGGTTTACACAGCTCCAACAGACCTTCACAAGGCTATCGTTGCCCTTCGTGAGTCTGGCATCGAAGAATTCCAAGTGACTGAATTGGAAATGATTCCTCAGTCTGAAGTGGAATTGTCAGGCGAAGACCTTGAAACCTTTGAAAAACTTTACAGCGTTCTTGAGGACGACGAAGACGTACAAAAGATCTACACAAACGTAGATGGATTCTAATAGAAAAACGAACAGTTTTACTAGCTGTTCGTTTTTTTGATATTTGAACTTATACTCTAGTTTCAGAATCGTTTTGTTTCTTGCTTTTTTCTAGACCTAGACCGACTGCATGTTTTTGGACGAGCAAGAGCTGTCCATTGTCCTGTTTTGCAAAAGTTAAGGTAATGGTCTTGATCTTGTCGCCAATGGAGATATAGGTGATTTTTCTCGTATCGTATCCTCCGATAGTGGAGTCAAACTCGGAGTCTGGTAGTCCGTGTTTTTTGATAATATCCTTGTAGTTGGTACCACCTTTTCCTTTGTTGTCAAGGTCACCTTCGATTAAGGCGTCGAACTGTTCTTGGGTCCAGGTGAAGGTATCGTTTTCTTCCTCCTCAGGGATGGAATAGGCGCTATCATCTGTCAAGTCGCTTTCTTCTTCGCGCTCCATTGAGGCACTTGCCTCGCTGTAGGAACGGTTAAACTCCCTGATAAACTCTTTGTAGACATTAGCGTACAGTACTTGGGTCGTAAAGAAAAGTACAACAGAGGCAACTGCCAGGGATGTTCCGATAATGGCCATTGTTTTTCGTTTTTTGAGGTTGACGATAAGGCCGATAATCCCCAAGATAAATGCGACAATGGCGATGAAAAATGATAGATAGTTAATAAACGGGATCCAGGATCCTAAAAGTGCGATGGCTCCAAAAATGGTTGCTAAGATTCCTAAAACTCTTTGTTCTTCTGGTTTCATTTGAACGTTTTCTCCCTTCATCGAGTGAATGGATTTCTATCCACTGTAGTTAGTGCTTATTATAGAAAAAATATTGCCTAATGTCAATTTAAACTAAAATAGTTCTCTTGGAAACTTTTTTCTTGACATATTCTCTGTAAGTGGTAAAATAGTTCTCATGAAAACTAAATTAGTTCTCCAGAGAACTATATAAAATCATGAGAAGGGAGCAATCATGGACAAATCGTTGTTGATTTTTAAACGTTTTGGGTATCAGATCCACCTGATGTTGCAGAAAGAAGCCAAACGTTGCGGTATTGAATTTATGGGGGGACCGCAAGGACAGGTCCTGCAGTTTTTAGATCGTCGTGAGCATAATCAAGAATTAACGCTTATCAAGGATATTGAGACAGAACTCAATATCACCAAGTCAGTTGCTAGCAACTTGGTCAAGCGTATGGTACAAAATGGTCTGGTCGAGTTAGAGGCCAGTCCAAGTGATAAACGAGCAAAGCTTGTTCGTTTGACCGATAAATCACGATCTCAGATGCAAGAAGTTAAGGCGCTTTTTGATCGTATTGCCAGTAGCCTACTGGAAGGAATTTCAAAGGAAAAGCTAGCCGTTTTTGAAGAAGTTCTCGGACAACTACAGGCTAATGTAGAAAGAATAGGAGGAGAGAATGAAGAAACTCGCTAAACATATTACAGGAAAAGAGTGGGGGATGATTGTCCTTACGATTCTTTTCACTTGTTTCTCGGTCTATCTCGAGTTAGAAGTGCCGACCTATATTTCAGAAATAACAGAATTGATTGGAACACCGGGTACGGAGTTAGGACAACTATGGTCTCCTGCTGCCAAGATGATGGGCTTATCTCTCCTAGCCTTTCTGTCTTCTGTAACAGTTGGATTTTTTGCTTCTCGTGTTGCAGCGTCTTACACGACTCACTTGCGAAGAGATATTTTTAATCGTGTTCTAGATTTTTCGCAAACGGAAATCAAACGTTTTTCAATCCCCAGTCTTTTGACTCGAACAACCAATGATATTACGCAGGTTCAGATGCTCTTTACTATGGGCTTACAGGTAGTGACTCGTGGGCCTATCATGGCCATCTGGGCCATTGGAAAAATCCTTGGGAAGTCGGAATACTGGCTCTGGGCAGTAGTGGTGGCCGTCATTGTCAATGTCTTGATGACCACTGTTCTCATTACTCTAGCCTTTCCAAAACAATCTGTCATTCAAAAATTGACAGATAAACTCAATAGCATCACTCGCGAAAGTTTGACTGGGATTCGGGTTGTTCGTGCTTATAATGCCGAGGATTACCAAGATAAGAAATTTGAAGAAGCCAATGATGAGGTGACTCGTCTCAATCTCTTTGTCAATCGATTGATGGCGATTATGAACCCTATTATGATGGCGATTTCCAGCGGTTTGACCTTAGCCATTTACTGGATTGGTGCCTATATCATCAACGATGCAAGTTTGGCAGAACGTCTGCCACTCTTTAGTGATATGGTGGTCTTCATGTCCTATGCTATGCAGGTCGTGATGGGCTTCCTTCTCATGGGAGCACTCTTTATCGTTCTTCCTCGTACCTTGGTTTCTGCAGGACGTATCAATCAAGTATTGGATTTGCATTCTTCTATTGAGAATCCGAGTCAAGCACAGACTGCAGATTCATCAGTTCAAGGACAAGTAGAATTCCGTGATGTGACTTTCCGCTACTCTAAAAACTCAGAAGCAGTCGTGGAACATGTCACTTTCAAAGCAGAAGCGGGTCAAACTGTGGCCTTTATCGGTTCAACTGGTTCTGGTAAATCTACTCTGGTCAACCTACTACCTCGTTTTTACGATGTATCCGCGGGAGAAATTCTAGTAGATGGTGTTAATGTGCAAGATTACGACTTGGTAGACTTGCGCAATAAGGTTGGCTATATTCCGCAGAAAGCAGTCCTCTTCTCAGGAGATGTTAAGGGCAATCTAGATTTTGGTAAGAGCAAAGAAACTCCTCTAAGCGAAGCTGCTATGTGGCAAGCTCTGGAATTAGCCCAGTCTAAAAACTTTATCGAGGATAAGGAAGCAGGTCTGGCCTCTGAAGTAGCCCAAGGCGGAACCAACTTCTCAGGAGGTCAAAGACAGCGTTTGGCCATTGCGCGTGCCTTGGCTCGTAAGCCAGAGATTCTTATCTTTGATGACTCTTTCTCAGCCTTGGACTACAAGACAGACCGGATCTTGCGCCAAGAGCTAGCAGAGAAAACAAAATCTATGACCAAGCTCATCGTAGCACAGCGGATTTCTACCATCATGGATGCCGACCTGATCTTAGTATTGGATCAAGGTAAAGTCGTGGGGCAAGGCACCCACAAGGAACTTCTAGCTACCAATGAAGTCTACCAAGAAATTGCCTACTCACAACTATCGAAGGAGGAATTGGAACATGGAAAATAAGAAAATGTCTTTTTGGAAACACTCTAAACCTTTTCTAGCAGGTCTCCAACTTCCCCTACTAGTAGCGGTTGTAGCAGCTGTATGTTCAAGCATCATCACGGTTTATGGACCGACTAAGATAAAAGAAATCACCAACTTAATCTCAGATGGTTTGATGACGGGAATTGACCTAGAGGCTGTTTCAAGTATTGCTAGCTTTTTAGTGATTCTCTATGTACTTGGTGCTATCCTTAACTATACACAGGCCTATATCTTTTCAACAAGTATCCAACATTTTTCAAAACGCTTGCGGACGGCTATCGCTGAAAAAATCAATCGTTTGCCACTTGGCTATTTTGACCGTCATTCACAAGGAGACACCCTTTCGCGCGTGACCAATGATGTGGATACAGCAGCGCAATCTCTCAACCAAAGTCTAGGGACAGTTCTTTCAGCTAGTTTCTTGTTGATTGCTGTCTTGGTGACCATGTTTGGGATGAACTGGATTTTAGCTCTCGTAACAGTGGTCTCTACGCTTGTTGGTTTTGCGGCGGTTTCCGTAATCATGGCCAAGTCACAGGGTTATTTTAAAGCCCAACAAAATAATCTAGCAGCCGTCAATGGTTATGTGGAAGAGATGTACTCTGGCCATAATGTAGTGACCAGCTACAACGCAGTGGACACCTCCAAAGCGAGATTTGCAGGGTTAAACCAAGACTTGCATGACAGTATCTGGAAATCTCAATTTATCTCTGGTATCATGATGCCAGCCATGTTCTTTGTTGGGAACTTTAGTTATGTCTTAGTCATCATCGTTGGGGCCGCGCTGGCGTTAGAAGGGCATATCACTATAGGGATTATCGTAGCCTTTATGGTTTACGTACGGACCTTCTCCCAACCTCTGTCACAGATTGCCCAAGGGATTACGAGCCTGCAACAAGCGAGTGCAGCCATGACTCGTGTATTAGAATTTCTAGCTGAAGCTGAGATGCAGGATGAATCTCATAAGGAGAGACAATTGAGCGACATGAAAGGGGAAGTAGTCTTTGATCACGTGTCCTTTGGCTATACACCAGAGCGCACCATCATCCATGATTTTTCTGCGACAGCTCATGCAGGTCAAAAGGTCGCAATCGTTGGACCGACTGGGGCTGGGAAGACAACCATTGTCAATCTTTTGATGAAGTTCTATGAGCTAGATAAGGGAAGTATCCGCATTGATGGTGTGGATACCAAGGACATGAAGCGCTCTGAAGTGCACGATGCCTTTTCAATGGTCTTGCAGGATACTTGGCTCTTTGAAGGAACCATTCGTGATAATCTCATCTACAACCAAACAGGGATTAGTGATGAACGAATGATTGAAGCAGCAAAAGCAGTAGGAATCCACCACTTTATCATGACCCTACCAGATGGATACGATACTATTTTAGATGATACAGTGACCTTGTCAGTCGGACAGAGACAGCTCTTAACCATTGCTCGTGCCCTTATCAAAGATGCACCACTCTTGATTTTGGATGAAGCGACATCCTCAGTCGACACACGTACAGAGGAGTTGATTCAAAAAGCCATGGACCGTTTGATGGAAGGTCGAACTTCCTTTGTCATCGCCCACCGCTTGTCAACCATCCGAAATGCAGACTTGATCTTGGTCATGAAAGATGGAAATATCATCGAACAAGGCAATCATGAAGAACTCATGGCTCAAGGTGGTTTCTATGCGGATCTCTATAATAGTCAGTTTACAGAAGACGAAGCAGAAGAATAAATCAAAAGAAGGCTTGACGGCCTTCTTTTTCTGCACTATACTAGAAGACAAACGTCTCACCTATAGACGAAAACAAAGTAATGAATGAGAAGTATAAATGAAAAATTATCAAGAATGGTATCGAAATATCAGCTCTAGGCTCACCAGCCATCCCACTCTTCTATTTCTGTTACGCAGTTTCAATCGTTTGATGACAGTCGCCATGCCTCTGGTCTATTTGACCTTGCTAGTCACTACTTATCTGCAGCTAGGACTTGGGAAGCAAGTTGTGGTCTATTTGCTTGTCCCCGCTACAGGTTTTGTGATCTTGTCCCTTTTTCGTAAGAAAATCAATCATCCGCGTCCCTACGAAACTTGGGATATCCGTCCCCTGCTTGAAAAAGATAGTTCGGGACAGTCTATGCCCAGTCGCCATGTCTTTTCAGCAACTATCATCTCCATGGCCTGTTTCCATGCTTGGACTTTGATCGGAATGATCTTTCTTATTTGCTCAGGACTCTTAGCCTTGGTCCGAGTACTAGGTGGTGTTCATTATCCCAAGGATGTCTTGGTTGGCTATGCTTGTGGTCTCATGTGGGGGCTCCTTTTCTTCTTATTTTGACATGTAAGTTAAGCTAGTCCTACAACCACTTACTGCTTCAAAATGACCACTTGCTTTTTTGCCCTTGTATTCCTAACTTAGCTTTGATATAGTAGAGTCAGAAAGGAGATGTGATGAAGTTACGAATTGAGATTGACGGCAATTTAGAGGAGACTGAAATTGTCATCAAGACCCCCACTTTGACAGATGAAATTGCAGACTTGCAACGACTTTTGCAAGAGTCAAAGGCTCCGAGGTTGACTTTTTACAAGGGGACAGGTGAATATTATCTAGACCTGTCAGAAATTCTCTTCTTTGAAACAGAAGGGAGCAAGATCTACGCTCATAACCAGAAGGAAGCCTATGAAGTTCGTCTCAAACTTTATGAGTTGGAGTCTATCTTGCCTCGCTATTTTAGTCGAGTTTCCAAGTCAACGATCGCAAACATCCGTCAGATTTACTCAGTGGACAAGTCCTTTTCAGGAACGGGGACCATTTCCTTTTATCAGACGCACAAGGAGGTTCATGTCTCACGGCATTACCAATCCCTCCTAAAAGAAAATCTAAGAAACATGAGGTAAAAAAGATGAAAAAGAAAGCATTTGGTATTGTTTTATTGGTTTTAGCAGCTTGGATCTTGCTGCAAGGGAATTTTGGAATTCCTTCTTTGGATGGCAAGATATGGCCTTTACTAGGTATTGTTTTTTTTGCTTACCAATCAGTTGAAGCTTTGCTTCGTCGTCATCTAACATCAGCAGTTTTTACCGCTCTAGTAGCCTTAATGATTGCGAATCATTTTTATAACATTTTTCCTATTCCAAACCAGTCTTTGTTTTGGGCTAGTATCTTAGCAGTTCTAGGTGTCGGTTATCTTACTCACTCAAGTAAGTTCTGGAATGAAAAAAAATGGTGGTACAATGGGAAAAAAACAGTCGTCACGGATAAGGAAGTCGCTTTTGGTAGCGGGACCTTCTATAAACAGGATCAAGATCTCGTAGATGACCAAGTGGAAGTCGCTTTTGGGGATGCTAAAATCTACTATGATAATGCAGAGATGTTAGGTGATTTTGCGACTTTAAATATTGAAGTGGCTTTCGGGAATGCAACCGTCTATGTTCCACAACACTGGCGTGTCGATTTGAAAGTAGAAACATCCTTTGGTGCAGCTAAGGCAGACGCTCCTGTAGCACCAACAAACAAAACCTTGATTATCCGTGGAGAAGTCGCTTTTGGTAAACTTGGAGTTGTTTACGTTAAATAAAAAAATAGTTTAGGCCCTTGATAAATTCAAGAAAGTGTGATAACATAGTACGGTATGTGGTGCTAGCACATCCGCTATATTAGATCTAATAGGAGGAAAACACAATGGCTAAAGTATGTTACTTTACAGGTCGTAAGACTGTATCAGGAAACAACCGTTCACACGCGATGAACCAAACAAAACGTGCCGTAAAACCAAACCTTCAAAAAGTTACTGTTCTTATCGATGGTAAACCTAAAAAAGTTTGGGCTTCAGCTCGTGCTTTGAAATCAGGTAAAGTTGAACGCGTTTAATAATAAAAGTAAGGAGACCTTAGGGTCTTTTTTCTTTTACTGTAGGTATAAAATCATTTGAAAAATAGAGTAAATATCCGCTGATACAGTATTCTGCTTTTACACTTGGGCTGAAATATGATAAAATAGAGTATCAACTAGTTGAGGTAAAAAAAATGACTGTAAAAATTAATACAAAAGATGGTCAAATCGAACTGACAGATGAAGTGATTGCAACCGTAGTAGGTGGTGCCGCAACTGAGATTTTTGGTGTGGTCGGTATGGCTAGTAAAAATGCCCTCAAAGACAATTTCCAAGCCCTTCTTGGTAAGGAAAATTATTCTAAGGGTGTTGTTATAAAAGCAGCCGAAGATGGTAGCATTGCAGTTGATGTTTATACCGTATTGAGCTACGGAGTAAAGATAAGCGAAGTGTCAAAAAACATTCAAGAGCGTGTTCGTTTTAGTTTAGAAAATCAACTAGGAATTACTGCTCAGACTGTGAATGTCTACATTCAAAATATCAAAGTTGTAGGAGAATAATCGTGTCAAAAATTACTACCAGTTTATTCCAAGAGATGGTGCAGGCTGCATCAACTCGTTTGAATAAGCAAGCAGAATATGTCAATTCATTGAACGTCTTTCCAGTTCCAGATGGAGATACTGGGACAAACATGGGAATGACCATTGAAAATGGTGCCAAAGAAGTAGCAGACAAGCCTGCTTCTACTGTTGGAGAAGTAGCGAGCATTCTTGCTAAAGGTCTCTTGATGGGTGCGCGTGGGAACTCAGGGGTTATCACTTCTCAGCTCTTCCGTGGCTTCTCTCAGGCTATCAAGGAAAAAGATGAATTAACAGGTCAAGACTTGGCTCTTGCCTTCCAATCCGGTGTCGAAGTAGCTTATAAAGCGGTTATGAAACCAGTTGAAGGGACCATTTTGACTGTTTCTCGTGGAGCGGCTATTGGGGCTAAGAAAAAAGCCGAGGAGACAGATGATGCTGTTGAGGTCATGCGTGCAGCCTTGGAAGGCGCGAAAGCAGCTTTGGCTAAGACACCAGAAATGCTTCCAGTCCTTAAGGAAGTTGGTGTGGTAGACTCAGGTGGTCAAGGTTTGGTCTTCATCTACGAAGGATTCCTTTCAGCTCTTACTGGTGAATACAGTGCTTCTGAAGACTTTGTAGCGACTCCTGCTAACATGAGTGAAATGATCAATGCAGAGCACCACAAGTCTGTAGCAGGGCATGTGGCAACTGAGGATATTACCTTCGGTTACTGTACAGAGATCATGGTAGCCCTCAAACAAGGTCCAACTTATTCTAAGGACTTTGACTATGATGAATTCCGTAACTACTTGAATGACTTAGGCGACTCACTCCTTGTTGTCAACGATGATGAGATCGTCAAAGTTCACGTCCATACAGAAGATCCAGGTCTTGTCATGCAAGAAGGTCTCAAATATGGTAGCTTGATCAAGGTAAAAGTGGACAACATGCGTAACCAACACGAGGCGCAAGTTGAAAAAGAAGCAAGTCAAGGCAACAAGCCTGCTGAAACAAAAGAGTATGCCCTTATCGCAGTAGTAGCTGGTCAAGGTTTAGCAGATATCTTCCGTGCCCAAGGTGTGGATTATGTCATCGAAGGTGGTCAGACGATGAACCCTTCAACAGAAGACTTTATCAAGGCTGTTGAACAGGTCAATGCTCGCAACATTATCTTCTTGCCGAACAACAAAAATATCTTTATGGCAGCTCAGTCTGCGGCTGAAGTGCTTGAACAACCTGCTGTTGTGGTAGAAGCACGTACAATTCCTCAAGGGTTGACGAGTCTTCTTGCCTTCGATCCAAGCAAGTCTATCGAAGAAAATAAAGAACGCATGACTGCAGCCCTTGGTGATGTCATCAGCGGTAGTGTAACAACAGCCGTTCGTGATACAACTATCGATGGATTAGCAATTCATGAAAATGACAATCTTGGTATGGTTGATGGGAAAATCCTCGTGTCAAACCCTGACATGCACCAAACCTTGACAGAAACATTGAAACATATGTTGGATGAAGATAGTGAAATCGTAACCTTCTATGTCGGTGAAGACGGAAGCGAAGAACTTGCCAATGAAATTGCCCAAGAAATCGCAGAAGAATTTGAAGATGTTGAAGTAGAGATTCACCAAGGTCAACAACCCGTATATCCATATCTTTTCAGTGTGGAATAATCGTGAAAATTGAGTAAAAACAACAGAAGGAAGCTGGTTTTACAGCTTCCTTTTTCTATGCAAATGGAGTTATAAAGAAATTTCTGTAGAAATGAACATTCTATTGGAAATTCTATGTATGATAAGTTATAATGATAAAGCTGTTATGTTAGATTAAGTATGAATATAAAGGAGAAATGATGAAGAAAAAATTTTTTAATCAATCTTTTTCCCGCTTTTCAATTAGAAAGTTAAGTGTTGGGACCTGTTCGGTATTGCTAGGAACCTTTATGGTGATGGCTACTTCTCCAGTGCAAGCGGATGAATCTCAAGTCAACAATAAGGAACAACAAACGCAGGCGGAAATTCAACAGAAGGAAAAAAGTGCTGAGAATGGACAGGAAGTCATTTCTGAGCCTCAAAAAGTGGTAACACAGAACGAAGCGGTTAAGGAGCTGGAGGATAAAGCTGAACCGTCCAAAACAGAAGTATCTGCACCAGTCTCTCAGAGCCAACCAGTTTCTCAAGTTGACAATACGAAGGAAGCGAGTCAGCCTTCTTTAGATGAGGAGAAAAAGCAATCTCTAGAATCAACTCAAACTGAGCAGAAAAGCAAGGAAGAAAGCGGTTCTAGTGGAAAAACTTCTTCTAGGCGCAAGAGATCGCTAGATGAAGTCAATGCAGAATTTAAAACTCATTCGCCAATCAAAGATATCCATGCGGTAGATAGTGTCCGTGAATCTTTGACCTTTAGTATTACTGGACACGAAGCAGACTATTCTGGTGGGTATATCAAAATTCATTTCCAAAATGGGAAGGCTATTAAATTGACCCCTTCTCCAGTTGGTGGTGTAAAGTTCAGCCAAGAAAAAACGAATGGGGACCTTGATTTAAAGATAGAACCTGCAAATCTGAGAGGTGGAGCAAACTATAACTTCGTCTATACTTTTCAGATAGATCCTTTGACTCAGAACTGGGGAGGCGCTGTCCAAGCCATTGGGCCAGACCACAAGGTGACCGCAACTGCTAAGCTCTATGACAAAAATGACAATGTCCTCAAAGAACTTGGAAGTATTGAACACACATGGAAAGTCTTAGAAAACGGGGTGGGTGGCCTGACTCCAATGTCTGGCAATCAGGTCATTGGCTACGATCGAAATAACGATGGTATTGTCGACGATGATTCATCGGTCGTGTCCTACTATCTATTTAACGGTGCGAAAGATCCTAAGAATAATACGGCAAGAAATGATTACTTCAACTATGGAAATGGTGTCTTTGATGGTCGTATGATCAATGGTATGGGGATTAGTGATGTCGGGGGGAATATCATTGATCCTGTCACATCTTATACCTATAATATAGAGTTAAAAGAAGGTTATGAATTGACAGATGAAGCTAAAGCTCTAGGATGGACTGCCGATGCGACGGGTTACCATCTGACGATTAACAGAGCTAACAATCCGCTTCAAGATATTAATAACAATAAAAATAAGCTCATTCCAATTTCTTTCAAGTTAAAGAATGCCAAAGTAGCAGATATCAATAGAAAAGCGCAAAACCTAACCGTGACGGGTATCTATACGAAAGCAGATGGGACTAGCTATCAAAATACGGCCGTTCTTCCCTATACTCTCTTTGTTCAAAAAACAGATCAGCCAGAGTCTTCTCTCTTTGAATTTAGACACTATAATCAGTCTGACTCGGAGATGATTCGTTCTTATGGTGAAACAGAATACCGTTCTTATGTTCGACTTTCATCAGTTGCTGAGGTTGAAAAAGATTATCCTATCAATGACTACACGGTCACCCATAAAATACAGGATTCACGAGAGTCTTATCGAGAAGTCAATGCGATTGAGGATCGTTATTGGAATGAATTTTTCTCTTCACCGGATGCATCTGTAGAAGTATACAATAAAGCTACAGGTGAGTTATTAGGCACTTTTAACAGTAGCACTCGTAGTCTACGACTGACGGAAGAGCAAGATGTGAAGGAACTGGAGTACAAGTTTAAAAACATCAAGATGAGGAAGTCCTCAACAAATGATACATCAATGTTTGTTTTCCAAACCAAAACACGTTTTAATAATTGGGAAAGTCTCTATAAAGACTCGACGATTAGTAAGTTGGATTCTAGAACGGATTCCACTTTTAAGAATACTCGTAACACTGTTTCCTTATCTCAAACGGCCTCAGCCGAATTAACACGCGTTAGCCAGCAAATTTCGATGATTGGACGCCGTCGGACAGATGTCTTCAATCGACACACAGATGCTTCTGGTTTTAAGGAAGATTTTATCACAAGGACTGCGGGTAAAGAAACTCCTACTCAGAACTTCGCAAACTTGACGGGAGTTTACCATCTGGCTTATTTGGCTGATCCACAATTAAACTTTAGTGGAAATCCTAATTTTAAGGTCTATTATAATTACAAAGATACTGGGAAAACTCTCTACTATGCCCAAGTAAAGGGGACTCCAGACTCCCCTATGCCTGCAACACTTTTGAAGTTAGAAAACAAGACGATTCCAAATGGGACCTACACCTATAAAGCGATTGCTTTTTGGGACGAGGAACTTCCTGACGTTCAAGCTCAGAATGGTTACGACTTAGGGGAGCTCGACGGCATTACAGTTACCTCGAAAAATTCGGTTTCTTATGACTTCGATGTGATCGTACAGGCTTCTGAAGCGAGTGGTGTCTACTCTGAAGTGAAGAGAGCTACAGATCAACACTTTGCCTATAATACCCAAGAGCACTATCCTGGTGATGAGATTGATTTCAGAGTGACCTATAAAAACGCAGCGAAACAGGCGGTTTCAGATGTCTATGTTTTATCATCCCTGCCGATGAAAGGCGATAAACAGCTAGAATCCAGAAATCGTGGTTCTGAATTTACAGTGAGTTTGACAAAAGCTTTAACACCACCTTCAGGCTGGGAGGTTCAATATAGTCGTATCGCGGGTACTGCTGCAGAAATTAATGCTTCACAATGGCTCACAGCAGATCAAGTGTCGGATTGGTCAGAGATTCGTGCAGTTCGTTGGCATTCGACTGCTCCGGTTGCTGCTGGAAGTAGGGTTCAATTTCCTATCGATGGAGCAGTTATCGGGCAAGATACTGCCCCAGGTGCTACGGCTTATCTTTCTTCGGCTCTGGAAAATGGCAGTTCCAAGTACACTGAGTCCAATAATGTTTCAATCCAAATGTCTACCAAACTGTCATCTGCAAGTTTTACCTTTGTGGATGTAAATGATCCGTCTAAGGAAGTGCAACTAGGCCAGGTAGACACAGTTGTAGGAAAATCTAATGGACCAATTTCTTATGATCCTGCTCGTCGAATTAAGAAATTGGAAGATGCAGGATATGAACTGATCAGTAACGATTTTATAGATCATACCTTTGGTGACTCGGCTAGTCCAAAACAATTCAAGTTTCAGTTTAGACACAAGATTACAGAACTAACCGAAACTGTTCGTGGAACTCGTGAAATTAATTATGAGTATTACAGAAAAGCAAAAAATCCTGATTTATCGCTTCTTCCTCCCAGACATGTAGAATCCCATTCGTTTACTCGAACGAAGAGAATCGATCAGGTTTTGGCAAAAATCCACCCAAATGATGCGACAGCAGGTGTGACTTACTCAGCCTGGTCTGTAGACCAAACTTGGTCTCAAGTGATTTCGCCTGAAATTCCTGGCTATTACCCAGGTGAAGATATTGACGCAAATACATTGTCGGGAGATGAGGCTCTTGATCAATATTGGATTAGTGCGATAAATCCGAGCGATGAAGAGTTGGAAAAAGAATTCTCTTGGGATAGGTTGGTGTATTATGTTCCGCTTCCAGTTGTACCTTCAGCAAGTGTAGCGAAATCTAAAGGCTTTCAAGGGCAGAAGCAGGCAGCAACGATTCAATTTGATGAGGATAGAGCAAGCGAGAGTGCGGTTCACTTTACAAAAGGGACAACAACCATTAATGGAGCAAAGAAATCCGTCGAACTAGTCCAAAGTAGTGTCTTTCTTTATGATGAGAATGGACAAAAGGTAACTTCGCTAACCATTGCCAACCAAGGGACGTACGATTTAGATCTTGTAAATAAAACAATTGTCTTTACTCCACTGAAAACCTTCTATGGTCCGGCAACTCCAGTTCGAGTTGGAGTGGTGGATAAAAATGGAGAGTCGGCTGTAACGACCTATACCCCAGTTGTTGAGAAAGTAACGCCAACTGGTACAGGTGATAAGACAGAAGGACTTCAAGGTCAAGTCCAAGAAGGTAAAGTGACCTTCACTCCAGGCCATGACTCAGTTCCATTCCCAGCTGATTCAACTCCACTATTTGACAATGGTACAACTGTGAAAGAAGTGCCAAATGTTGGTAAGTTCGAAGTGGATGCAGACGGTAAGGTGACCTTCACTCCTGATAAACAGTTCAAGGGTGAAACACCAGAGCTTGAATTGACTCGTGTGGATGCCAACGGAACTCCTGTTACTGTCAAGTACCAAGCGGTGGTGAAAGAAGTAGTTCCAACTTCAACGAATGCCACTTCAAATGGTATCCAAGGTCAACCGCAAAAAGGTACCCCAACCTTCACAGAAGGTAATCCATTGGTTCCAATTGATGATACGAAACCAATGACTTTCGAAGATGGACAGTCAACGAAAACAGTTCCAGGTGTGGGTGAATACAGCATCAATCCAGATGGTTCTATCACCTTTACGCCGGATAAGAAGTATGTTGGAACTCCAGCTCCAGTAACGGTTAGACGGGTAGATAAGAATGGAACTCCAGTCACTGCGACTTATACTCCAACAGTGACCAAGGTAACACCAACAGGAACTGGCGCAACCAGCACAGGTCCTCAAGGTGTCCCTCAAACAGGTACCCCAACTTTCCAAGGTGGTGATCCACTGGTTCCAATCGATGAAACAGTAGAGCCAACCTTCGAAGATGGAAGCAAAGAGAAATCTATTCCAGGTCAAGGAACTTACACGATTGCACCAGACGGAACTGTAACCTTCACTCCAGACAAGCAGTTTGTTGGAAACCCAGATCCAGTTACAGTGAAACGTGTGGATAAGAATGGCACTCCAGTTACTGCGACTTACAGCCCAGAGTTTACTAAGGTAACTCCGACTGGTTCAGGTGATAAGACAGAGGGTCTGCAAGGTCAAGTCCAAGAAGGTAAAGTGACCTTCACTCCAGGCCATGACTCAGTTCCATTCCCAGCTGATTCAACTCCACTATTTGACAATGGTACAACTGTGAAAGAAGTGCCAAATGTTGGTAAGTTCGAAGTGGATGCAGACGGTAAGGTGACCTTCACTCCTGATAAACAGTTCAAGGGTGAAACACCAGAGCTTGAATTGACTCGTGTGGATGCCAACGGAACTCCTGTTACTGTCAAGTACCAAGCGGTGGTGAAAGAAGTAGTTCCAACTTCAACGAATGCCACTTCAAATGGTATCCAAGGTCAACTGCAAAAAGGTACCCCAACCTTCATAGAAGGAAATCCGGTTGTTCCAATTGATGATACGAAACCAATGACTTTCGAAGATGGACAGTCAACGAAGACAGTTTCAGGTGTAGGTGAATACAGCATCAATTCAGATGGCTCTATTACCTTCACTCCAGACAAGAAATATGTTGGTACTCCAGCTCCAATAACGGTTAGACGGGTAGATAAGAATGGCACCCCAGTTACTGCGACATATACCCCAACAGTGACTAAAGTAACACCAACAGGAACTGGCGCAACCAGCACAGGTCCTCAGGGTGTTCCACAAACGGGCACTCCAAGCTTCCAAGGTGGCGATCCATTGGTTCCAATCGATGAAACAGTCGAGCCAACCTTCGAAGATGGAAGCAAAGAGACATCTATTCCAGGCCAAGGAACTTACACGATTGCACCAGACGGAACTGTAACCTTCACTCCAGACAAGCAGTTTGTTGGAAACCCAGATCCAGTTACAGTCAAACGCGTAGATAAGAACGGTACTCCAGTCACTGCAACCTACAGTCCAGAGTTTACTAAGGTGACTCCAACTGGAACCGGTGCAACAAGTACAGGTCCTCAAGGGCTTCCACAAACGGGCACCCCAACTTTCCAAGGTGGTGATCCACTGGTTCCAATCGATGAAACAGTTGAACCAACCTTCGAAGATGGAAGCAAAGAGAAGACTATTCCAGGTCAAGGAACTTACACAATTGCACCAGATGGAACTGTAACTTTCACTCCAGACAAACAGTTTGTTGGGAACCCAGATCCAGTCACAGTCAAACGTGTGGATAAGAACGGTACTCCAGTCACTGCAACCTACAGTCCAGAGTTTACGAAAGTGACCCCAACTGGTTCAGGTGATAAGACAGAAGGACTTCAAGGTCAAGTCCAAGAAGGTAAAGTGACCTTCACTCCAGGCCATGACTCAGTTCCATTCCCAGCTGATTCAACTCCACTATTTGACAATGGTACAACTGTGAAAGAAGTGCCAAATGTTGGTAAGTTCGAAGTGGATGCAGACGGTAAGGTGACCTTCACTCCTGATAAACAGTTCAAGGGTGAAACACCAGAGCTTGAATTGACTCGTGTGGATGCCAACGGAACTCCTGTTACTGTCAAGTACCAAGCGGTGGTGAAAGAAGTAGTTCCAACTTCAACGGATGCTACTTCAAATGGTATCCAAGGTCAACCGCAAAAAGGTATCCCAACCTTCATAGAAGGTAATCCGGCTGTTCCAATTGATGATACGAAACCAATGACTTTCGAAGATGGTCAGTCAACGAAGACCGTTTCAGGTGTAGGTGAATACAGCATCAATCCAGATGGTTCTATCACCTTTACTCCAGACAAGCAGTTTGTAGGCAAACCAGACCCAGTAACGGTTAAACGCGTGGATAAGAACGGCACTCCAGTCACTGCGACTTATACTCCAACAGTGACTAAGGTAACCCCAACCAGCACTAACGCAACGAGCACAGGTCCTCAAGGTGTTCCTCAAACAGGTACTCCAACCTTCCAAGGTGGTGACCCACTGGTTCCAATCGATGAAACAGTAGAGCCAACCTTCGACGATGGAAGCAAAGAGAAGAATATTCCAGGCCAAGGAACTTACACGATTGCACCAGACGGAACTGTAACTTTCACTCCAGACAAACAGTTTGTCGGAAACCCAACTCCAGTCACAGTGAAACGTGTAGATAAGAATGGTACAGAGGTTACTGCAACCTACAGTCCAGAGTTTACTAAGGTGACTCCAACTGGTAAAGATACTTCTTCAGTTAACATTAAGGGTCTTGTTCAAACAGGTACGCCAACATTTGAAGGTGGTAATCCGCTTGTTCCAATTGATGAAACTGTGGCGGCGACATTTGAAGATGGATCAACTGAAAAAGTGATTCCAGGTGAAGGAACTTATGCAATCTCACCAGATGGCATCGTCACCTTCACTCCAGAAGCTAATTTTGTAGGAAAAGGAACAGGCGTAACGATTGTCCGCAAGGATAAGAATGGTACTCCAGTTACTGCAAGCTATCGCCCGACAGTTGTAGATCCATCTACTGGTCATGATACGGCTTCTACAGGAGCAAAAGGCCAACCTCAAGTGGCAACACCAGTGTTTGAAGGACATATCGATTCGACTGTACCACCAACCTTTGAGGATGGTAGCACGACTATGGTTGTTCCGGGTGAAGGAAGCTATACAATTGATAAAGATGGATCTATTACCTTTACTCCAGAACCAGACTTTGTTGGTACAGCTAAAGGATTGGTTGTGAAACGTTTGGATGTGTATGGAAATGTAGTTACTGCTCGCTACACACCAACTGTCCTTGGACAAACACAAGTGAGTGATGCGACATCAGAAGGTCTTAAAGGTCAAACTCAGACTGGTAAACCAAACTTTACAGGTGATGTCGATCTGACAGTTCCGCCAACCTTTGAAGATGGAACAACTGAAAAAGTCGTTCCAGGAGAAGGAACTTATGTAATCTCACCAGATGGCACCGTCACCTTTACTCCAGAGGCAGACTTTGTAGGACAAGCCAAAGGTGTGAAAGTGTTCCGTAAAGATCGCAATGGAAATATCATTTCAGGATTCTATACTCCAACAGTAGTAGAACTTCCAGAGCAAGTGAAGCCGTCTGATAAAAAAGAACTTTCAGTACCTGATTCGAAACCAGATCAATTGACTCAAAACATCTCTGTAGAAAAAAATCAACTTCCAAATACAGGAAGTCAAGAAGATGGTTTGAAAAATCTAGGAATTCTAACAACCCTAGCAGGTGTCATGACACTTGGATTGCTAGGTAAAAAGAAACGAAACGATGAATCAGACTAATCATTTTTAAGAACCGAGAAATCGGTTCTTTTTTATGACATTTGTCATATTTCCTAGTGACAGAAGCATCTAGCTCCGCCAAATTCAAAAGACTATAATTGAAGTATGAAATGGAGGAAGAAGAAATGAAAAATAAAATGATTGTCGCAGTGAGTTTAGTAGCAGCAGGAGTTATGACCTATCTCATGTTTTCAGGATTGGACGAGGGTTTCTACCATTTTCCTTGGGAGCTCTTTGCTGGCTTTGGAATGATGTCTTGGCTTGTCAGAGAAGGTTTGAAATTGGTCAGAGATGTGAAAAAGGAGTTTGAGGAATGAAAAAAGCAATCATCTATTTCTTTATCAGCCTATCACTCTTGGTATGGTTAGTGGAAATGTTTACTGGTTGGTTTGACCAAACCGTGCTTCGCCAATTTATTCGTGGTGCTTGGGGTTTTGGGTTTATGATTTTCGTCGTTTTCCCTATGGGAATGAAGTGGTTGAAAGGAGAATCTCATGACTGTGATTAAAGTTGAGAAATTGAGTAAGAAAATAAAAGACAAGGAGATCTTGCGGAACATCTCCTTTGAAATCAACGATGGTGAATGTGTCGCCTTGATCGGACCTAACGGAGCAGGTAAGACGACCTTGATTGATTGCCTCTTGGGTGACAAGTTCGTGAGCTCAGGTCAGATAGCTATTCAAGGCTTTG
Source organism: uncultured Streptococcus sp. (assembly GCA_963535345.1). GTDB lineage: Bacteria > Bacillota > Bacilli > Lactobacillales > Streptococcaceae > Streptococcus. The sequence continues at coordinate 3,361 of CAUSWL010000013.1, read as the reverse complement.
CACCAACAGATCCTCGATTAAAGCAGCTTATTTCTATCTTGCCTCAAGAAAATGCAGTTGTTAAAGACTTGAAAGTGAAAGAACTTTTATCATTTTTCAAGTCACTTTATCCTGACAGTCTTTCAGACAAAGAAATTGATGACTTGCTGAGATTCTCAGACAAGCAGAAAAATCAGCTAGCGGGCAAGTTGTCTGGTGGACAAAAACGTTTGTTCTCTTTCGTGTTGGCACTAATAGGTCGTCCGAAAATTCTATTTTTGGACGAACCAACTGCTGCCATGGATACCTCGACACGTCAGCATTTTTGGGAAATTGTCAATCAGTTAAAGAAAAATGGTGTCACCATTGTCTACTCTTCTCACTATATCGAAGAGGTAGAACATACGGCTGACCGCATTTTGGTCCTCCACAAGGGTGAATTGATCCGGGATACGACACCTTATGCCATGCGTGGTGAAGAACAAGAAAAACATTTTACGGTACCACTAACTTATCAGGAAGTTATCAGCACTTTGGACCAGATTCAAGGGCTTGAAATCAAGCAAAATGCTCTTTCCTTCACAACCAAAGAAGCCAGCCAGGTATGGAAAGTCTTGCAAGAACAGGGCTGCATGATCGAAGAAATTGAAGTTCGCAATCGAACTCTCTTAGACAGTATCTTCGAAACGACTCAAGACTAAAGGAGATTGACGATGAAAAATATGACAAGTCTCATGAAAGTGGAAATCATTCTGATGAAACGGCAAGCCATCTACTACTTGCTATCCATCGGACTTCCAAGTGTATTTTACCTTATTTTCTCTGGTATGATGTCAGGATCAGACATTCCAGAAATCGCTCTTCAAGCCTATCTCTTTGCCATGACGCTCTTTAGTATCATGTCAAGTGCTTTTTTCAGTATCCCAAGCACACTCGAGTCTGATAAGACAAACAACTGGCAAAAATTGATTCAACATTCTCCCGTATCTATGGTAGAATATTATGTATCAAAACTGTTCAGCACTCTGCTAACTTTCTTGTTATCAGTTATAGTTGTCTTTTCGGTTGGTCATTTTGTCCGTGGAGTGACTCTGCCTTGGCTTGATTGGTTGGTAATCGGAGTTATGTTACTGGTTGGAAGCGTGGTCTTTATCAGCATGGGGGTATTGGTGAGCTTGCTTCCTAGTGCTCAATTGATGACGGTTGTTGGAAATATTGCCTATATTGCTTTGGCTGTCCTAGGTGGACTGTGGTTTCCTTTGAATTCCTTCCCAGAATGGCTCCAATCTATTGGAAAGCTGACTCCAACCTATCAACTGATGCAGGTTGTTTCTACTTATTTGGAGCATCACGAGTTTAACATTCTTGCTGCCTTGGTTGTGCTAGGCTATACAGTTTTCTTTGGTGTACTGGTCATTCAACTGAAAAAACGGATTGAGGTAAAATAAATCTATGTTGGAAAAATTTAAAAACATTCATTATATGTTTCATATTTCAATTGTGTTTATCATCTTTCCTATAGCGGGTGTCATCGTTGGAGATTACCCGCTTTTAACCTTGCTATGGACCCTACTATTTGTACTTGCCTTCTATTCGGTTTTAATCAGTCAGAATCGCACCGTGCAGTGGCTAGCATGGTGGTCCATGCTTGTCTACATTTTTTATACATCTGTTTGGCTAAGTTCAGGTTTCACATGGTTTATCTTTTATTTATCCAATCTCCTTATTTATGAGCTGGATGAGATTTCTTTTCACTCTTGGCGTTTTGTCAGTTTTATTGTCCTGCAACCATTTATTCTGACCGGAATCTATATGGTCAATCATGTTAGTCCCTGGCAGCTACTCTTTTTCTTGGTGACCTTTATCTTTTCCGATGCAATGACCTTTGGTCTTTATCGAATTCGATTGTCGGAGGACATAAAAGAAGAAAAGAGAAAGCAAAATGCTAAGCTTAATCTTTTCTTGGCTGAAAATGAACGCAATCGTATCGGTCAGGATCTCCATGACAGTCTAGGCCATACATTTGCTATGTTGAGTGTGAAGACGGATCTTGCCCTCCAACTTTTTCAGATGCAGGCTTATCCACAGGTGGAAAAGGAATTAAGAGAAATACAGCAAATTAGCAAAGAATCAATGCGTGAAGTGCGAACCATTGTGGAAAATCTTAAGTCTAGAACTTTGACATCCGAACTAGAGACTGTGAAAAAGATGTTAGAAATTGCTGGAATTGAGGTGGAAATAGCTAATCAACTAGATACAGCTAGCTTAACTCAGGAATTGGAGTCAACGGCTTCCATGATTTTGCTTGAATTAGTGACCAATATCATCAAACATGCCCAAGCGTCTAAAGTCTACTTAAAATTAGAACGGACAGAGAAAGAACTCATTCTAACAGTGAGAGATGATGGCTGTGGCTTTGCTTCTCTAAAAGGAGATGAACTCCATACTGTTCGAGACCGTGTCCTTCCTTTTTCAGGAGAAGTAAAGGTAATCAGTCAGAAACATCCGACTGAAGTGCAGGTTCGGCTACCTTATAAGGAGAGAAACTAAGATGAAATTACTTGTTGCAGAAGATCAAAGTATGTTGCGAGATGCTATGTGCCAGTTGCTTACCTTTCAACCAGATGTAGATTCTGTCCTACAAGCCAAGGATGGCCAAGAAGCAATCCAACTCTTAGAAAAGGAGGCCGTAGATATCGCCATTCTTGACGTAGAAATGCCTGCTAAGACAGGCCTCGAAGTCTTGGAGTGGATACGAGCAGAAAAGCTAGAAACAAAGGTGGTTGTGGTGACGACCTTCAAGCGCCCCGGCTATTTTGAACGTGCGGTTAAGGCTGGAGTGGATGCTTATGTCTTAAAAGAAAGAAGCATTGCGGACCTCATGCAAACCTTGCACACTGTTCTTGAAGGACGTAAGGAATATTCGCCTGAATTGATGGAAGTGGTGATGACGCACCCCAATCCGTTAACAGAGCAAGAAATCGCTGTTTTAAAGGGAATCGCTCAGGGCTTGTCTAATCAAGAAATCGCAGATCAGCTTTATCTATCAAATGGAACCGTCCGAAACTATGTCACCAATATTCTTTCGAAACTAGATGCTGGTAATCGAACAGAGGCAGCCAACATTGCAAAAGAATCTGGTTGGCTTTGATAAGAAGGGTTAAAAAATTCCGAAACGATAACTTGAATCGAAGGAAATCCATACTAGAAAGGAGGAGGGAAATTGCCTCCTTTTTAGGTTTAGAAAAGCGGTTAGAACTAGTGTCAAAGAGTTAAAAGATCAGAATAAAAATGAAAAATATCTTGACAACGAAGGAAAAATTGTGTTACAATAATAGACGGTACTTTTTACTTTTGGTCTCTCAAAAGTGTACAGGGACGT
>CAUSWL010000012.1:0-31921 GCA_963535345.1 uncultured Streptococcus sp. | reverse complement strand
TTGATTGACCTGAAACCAAGTCATCTGCTGCTCCGATACGGGTAAAGATAGCATCGAAGATCGGCAAATGGGCGCTTTCTGCCGGCACATAAGAACCCAGCTGGGCCATAACCGCAGTCATGGCTAACTGGCGCATGTAGGTTGACTTCCCACTCATGTTGGGCCCTGTAATTAGCTGAATACTCGTATCTTCTGCCATCTGGATACTATTTGGAATATAGGTCTGAGCTCCCATGACCTTTTCGACGACAGCATGGCGCCCTTTCTGGATATCAATTTGTGAATCGTCTCCAAACTCAGGTCGGATCAAATGCTGGGTTTCAGCCACAACTGCTAGACTTTGCAAGACATCAACCGTTGCAATTCCTTGGGCTAGAGCCTGCAAACGCTGGATGTACTTGCTGACTTCCTCACGGATACGCATAAAGATTTCATATTCTAGGTTGGCTGACTTCTCGCGCGCCTCCAGCATATCTCCCTCGATACGGGCTAATTCCTCGGTACCAAAGCGTTCCGAATTTTTCAACGTCGCCTTGCGGAAAAAGTGGGCTGGCACATTTCCCAGTTGCGAATTAGTCACATGGAAATAGTAGCCATCCTTTTTATTGTAGTCAATCTTAAGCGTGCTGATACCAGAGTTTTCTCGCTCCTTAGCCTCAATCTCAGCAATCCAACTGGTCCCTTCTCTGAGCACTCGACGGTATTTATCCAAGGTTTCATCAAATCCAGTCCGGATAATACCACCTTCCGTAATCACATGAGGAGCTTCAGGAGCAATCGCTGCACTAATCAAGCTCTCCAACTCAGGAATGGCATCCAACTGTTCGATGAGATAGGCTAGAGCAGGTTGCTCCATTCCCTCTAAAATCGCACGAATCCGTGGCACACTAGACAAGGTGGTCGCTAACTGTAAGAGATCCTTGGGATTGATCTTGCCAAAAGAAACCCGACTAGCCAAGCGTTCGATGTCATAAACACCCTTGAGGCTATCCGTTAAATCACTACGCTCAAAGAAATGGTCAAGAAAGACCTGCACCACCTCTTGACGTTGGACGATTCGCTCCTTATCAATCAAAGGACGATGAATCCAAGAACGCAAGAGCCGCATGCCCATAGCTGTTTTGGTTTCATCCAAAAGCCAGAAAAGACTCCCTTGCTTCTTACCTGAACGGGCATTCTCAACCAAATCCAGACTAGCCTTGGTCGCAAAGTCCATCTGTAAGAAATCTTTGATTTCATAGCGGATAACTGGTTTGAGATGGTTCAATTCCCGCATCTGGGTCCGGTGAACATACTGGAGCAGCTTACTAGCTGCCGCTTGCTCCACAGCTGCCAAACGTGAATCTAGTAAATGAATATCCTCAAAGCCTTCCTTCTCATAAGAAAGCACCAGATTCATCTGACGGCTGAGGATTTGTTCTTCTTCCTCAGACAAGTTATAACCCAGCACCACTTCTCGCGCCTTGAGGTTACGGACTTCCCCACAAACCAACGTGAAATCCAATAGCCCCGTCACATAAAAGTCACCCGTCACCAAATCCATATAAGCCAGACCAAATTGATTGCCATCACAATCTAAGGAAACCAAGAAATTATTCTGACTATCCGGCTTACTGCTATCAACGACCGTTCCAGGTGTGATGACCTGGACCACCTCTCGCTTGACAACACCAACTGCTTGTTTGGGATCTTCCATCTGCTCGGCTATGGCTACCTTATAGCCCTGCTCAATCAGAACATCGATATACTGTTGGGCAGAATGATAGGGGACGCCCGCCATAGGTATCGGATTTTCTGCATTTTTATTCCGACTCGTTAAGGAAATTTCTAAAATCTGTGCTGCATTAATTGCATCTTCATAGAACAACTCGTAAAAATCACCCATTCGAAAAAGCAAAAAAGCATCTGGGTATTGTTTCTTAATATCCACATACTGTTGCATGCCGGGTGATAGCTTTTCTGTTGCCATTTTCCGTCTCTCCTTGCTAAAAATAAGTCTTGAGAGCACCTCCCAAGACCTTATTTATCTTTCATCAAATCTAGCAAACGATCTTCCATCAGCTTGGCAACGTGCTGGTCTCGACAAATAACCAATAAGGTATTAGCACCAGCAACCGTTCCTAAAATCCATTCATCCTTGTTTGCATCTACAATGTTTGCTAAGACTGCAGCTTCCCCAAGTTTGGTATGAAGTACTAAGGTGAACTCTGCTCTTGCAACTCCTTCTAAATGATGAGACAAAAACTCAACTAAATCAATCTTATCTGTCTCATTTGCTAGTACATAATACACCATATCATTTTTCTTAACCTTGGTCAAGCCGATTTCACGCAAATCACGTGACAAAGTCGTTTGTGTCACATAAACATTACGAGCTTCTAAACGATCTTGAATCTCTTTTTGTGTCCCAAGTTTTTCTTCGGTGATCATCTTTTTAATCAATTGATGCCGTTCTCTTTTTCTCATATTATCCTCTTAAGTGAATATTTATAACAAGTTTTACATTTATTTTATAACTACATTATACCAAAAAAAATAGATAATTCAAAAAAATTCTTTTCTTTCTCAAAAAATGTAGTAAATTGTGTTAAAATAGTAAAAAAGCCCAAAAGGAGCCCTTATGAATACAAAAGAATTGATTGCTAGCGAGTTGGCTAGCGTCATTGATAGCCTGGATCAAGAGGCTATTTTAAATTTACTGGAAACACCTAAAAACTCAGAAATGGGAGACATCGCCTTCCCTGCCTTTTCTCTAGCAAAGGTCGAGCGTAAAGCTCCGCAAATGATTGCAACAGATATTGCTGAAAAAATCAATAGTCAAGCCTTTGAAAAGGTTGTCGCTACTGGACCTTACGTCAACTTTTTCCTTGATAAATCTGCTATTTCGGCTCAGGTATTACAGGATGTTATCACTGAAAAAGAACACTATGCCGACCAAACCATTGGCAAGCAAGAAAATGTCGTCATCGACATGTCTAGTCCCAATATCGCAAAACCATTCTCTATTGGGCACTTGCGTTCAACGGTTATCGGAGATAGCTTGTCACATATTTTCCAAAAGATCGGCTATCAAACGGTCAAGGTCAACCATTTGGGAGACTGGGGTAAACAGTTTGGAATGTTGATCGTTGCCTACAAGAAATGGGGAAATGAGGAAGCCGTTAAAGCGCATCCAATCGATGAACTTCTTAAACTCTACGTTCGCATCAATGCTGAAGCTGAAAAAGATCCTAGCTTGGATGAAGAAGCACGCGAATGGTTCCGCAAACTGGAAAATGGAGATGAGGAAGCCCTCGCTCTCTGGCAATGGTTCCGTGATGAAAGTTTAGTGGAATTCAACCGCCTTTACAATGAATTACAAGTCGAATTTGACAGCTACAACGGAGAAGCCTTCTACAACGATAAGATGGATGCTGTTGTAGACATTCTCGCTGAAAAAGGACTTCTTGTTGAGTCAGAGGGAGCCCAAGTTGTCAATCTTGAGAAATATGGAATTGAACACCCAGCTCTTATCAAAAAATCTGATGGTGCAACTCTCTATATCACACGTGACTTGGCTGCAGCCCTCTACCGTAAAAACGAATACCAATTTGCAAAATCCATCTATGTTGTTGGTCAAGAGCAATCTGCCCACTTCAAACAACTCAAGGCAGTACTACAAGAGATGGGATACGATTGGAGCCAAGACATTGTCCATGTTCCGTTTGGATTGGTAACAAAAGAAGGGAAAAAACTCTCTACTCGTAAAGGAAATGTCATCTTGCTAGAACCGACTATCGCTGAGGCTGTTAGTCGTGCCAAGGCCCAAATCGAGGCGAAAAATCCTGAGTTAGAAAATAAAGACCAGGTTGCCCACGCTGTTGGAGTTGGGGCTATCAAGTTCTATGATCTTAAGACCGACCGTACAAATGGATATGACTTCGACCTTGAAGCTATGGTATCCTTTGAAGGAGAAACTGGACCTTACGTTCAATACGCCTACGCTCGTATCCAATCCATCTTGCGCAAAGCCGATTTCAAACCAGATGCAGCTGGCAACTACAGCTTGAACGATGCTGAAAGCTGGGAAATCATTAAGCTACTCCAGGACTTTCCACGTATTATCAATCGTGCAGCAGATAACTTTGAACCTTCTATCATTGCGAAATTTGCGATTAGTTTGGCTCAAGCATTTAACAAATATTATGCACATACACGTATCCTAGATGAAAGTCCTGAGCGCGACAGTCGTCTGGCCCTCAGCTACGCAACCGCAGTCGTCCTCAAAGAAGCTCTTCGTTTGCTCGGAGTAGAAGCGCCGGAGAAGATGTAAATCGCCAAAGTTACTTGATTGCAGAGCAATCTAAGTAACTAACGCCAAATCCTATTCGGACTTTGGCTAGGCGCTTCACTAGTCATGGTCCCTAAATATAATCGATTTAGAGCCCATGACGTCGTAACCAGTACGAATTGCCTAAACGCTTCACTAATTCACCTAACCAAATAATATCGATTTGGTTAGGCTCATGTCGTAATCTTTTAATCACTTTATTGTAAAGCAATCTAATACTCAATGAAAATCAAAGAGCAAACTAGGAAGCTAGCCGCTTATATGCGGACTAGCTAACTGCTTCACTAGTCATGGCCCCTAAATATAATCGATTTAGAACCCATGACGTCGTAACTATGGTGATTTGGCTTGGTGCTTCACTAATTTACCAAACCAAATAATATCAATTTAGTTTAGGTTCTAATCTTTTAGATTACTTGAAAGCAATCTGAAAGATTGAGGCAAAATAACATTTATATTTTGTTCGGCCTTGTAGCTGTTCAATGAAATAATTTATTCACTTTTACTATTTCTTTATCACACTGGGAGATTCCTTATGAGCCAATATGCTTATATCCTCGTTGTACTTAGCTTGGTTTTCCTTTTTCTGCTCAATAAGTACGAGAAGGAAAGACTTCAAAGACTCTACCAAGAGCAACTCTTGAAGGACGAGACATTTAGGTCTGACATCAAAGAGAAAATTCACACGACTGAAAATATCAATGATGTCATTGCACATATCAATAAAACTTACCATCTGGGAATGTTGCTCTCAAAAGACGTCACAGATCAATTGAAATAATCAAAATCCGAGAAGCTTTCTTCTCGGATTTTTTAGGCTTACCATATTTTCCTTGGAGAAATTTCATTAACGCATGTAAAGTTTTCTGTAATTTTCTATATTTTTTCAAACTGGCCTTGCATTTCTTTTAAGTTTTTTTGTAGAATAGTAGCTATCTATTCAGATTATTCTGAAAATTCAAAAATAGGAGCGTTTATTATGTCACAAGTTACGTTATCAAACCAGTCAACCTGGGCAAGCAAACTTAAGGCAATGGGACCAGGAATCCTAATGGCTTCTGCCGCCGTTGGAGGCTCTCACATTGTATCCTCTACTCAAGCTGGTGGTTCTTATGGTTGGTCTCTACTCCTCTTGGTTATCTTGGCCCATGTCTTTAAATATCCATTTTTCCGTTTTGGTGCCGAATATACTGCTGACACTGGTAAAACCTTGGTCGAAGGCTACGCCGAAAAAGGGAAACTCTATCTCTGGATTTTCTTTGTCCTCAATGTCTTCTCTGCCATGGTCAACACAGCTGGAGTCGCTATCCTTTGCTCTGCCATCATCGCTAGCGCCTTCCCAATGATCGGTCTCAGCATCACTCAATGGTCCCTTATCCTTGTTGCAGTCATTTGGGCCATGCTACTCTTTGGTGGCTACAAACTATTGGATGGTATGACAAAATGGATCATGTCCGCTTTGACCATTGCAACTGTTCTTGCAGTTATTATTGCGGCAATTAAGCATCCAGAATACAGCTCTGATTTTGTCGAAAAGACACCCTGGCAAATGGCGGCCCTCCCTTTTATCGTTTCCCTCTTAGGATGGATGCCTGCCCCTATTGAAATCTCGGCCATCAATTCACTCTGGTCTGCTGAAAAGAAAAAGACCGTCAACTTTAATACAGCGGACGCACTTTTTGACTTTAACGTTGGTTACATTGGAACTGCTATCCTAGCCGTATTCTTCGTGGCACTAGGAGCACTTATTCAGTATCCTACAGGACAGGCAGTTGAAGCCGCTTCAGCTAAGTACATTTCTCAATTTGTTGGTATGTATGCCTCTGTTCTTGGAGAATGGTCCCGTTATTTGATCACCTTTATCGCCTTTCTTTGTATCTTTGGAACAGTTATTACTGTTATCGATGGTTACTCTCGAGTCAATCAGGAATCGCTGCGACTCTTGATTCGTCAAAAAGAGGATTCTCGCAAATCTTTGAACATCTGGATGACCATTACCGCTATCATTGGTATCGTAATTATTAAATTCTTTGCTGGTCAAGTTTCTACCATGCTTCGCTTTGCCATGATCGGTTCTTTCCTGACAACACCATTCTTCGCTCTTTTGAACTATGTATTGGTGACACGTGAGAATAAAAATCTTCCTTCTTGGCTAAAACTCCTCGCTATCGCAGGATTGATTTTCCTCTTTGGCTTTGCTATTTTCTTTATCTATGCACTTGCCATCGGAAAAGCAGGATAGTTTATAAAATGGCACCCTTACGGGGTGCTTTTTGTATACGCGAAAAGCAGTTGAAAATCTCAACTGCCCTTCAGTACTACTTTATTTTTCTGTTTCTAACTCATACAAATCTGCAATGATCGCTGCGACCTTTTTAATATCTCCCAGCATCCCACGCATTTCAAAGTCTGCTAGGACCGGGAAGCCAAAGCGCTGGCTATACTGCTTGGCTGTCAGACAGTATTGATTGTTAAAATTGCGATTACCAGATCCCACCACCCCAAAACACTTACTGGCATTGTCTCCATAGGCGATAAAATCACCCACTGGAGTCGTTAGGATCTCAACATCGCCGTTATCGACACCATTTCCACCTTCTAGATAGGTTGGTAAAAAGGCGACATAGGGGTGATCCATCTCAAAGAAATCTTTCCCTTCCTTGACCAAATCCTTGATATGGATCTTTTGGACCTCAATCCCTTCGTGCTGGGACAAGAGATAGTCCTTGAGTCGGGTTACAAAACTCTCTGTATTCCCGCTCAAACTGATATAAACTAAGGATATTTTTTTCATATTGACCTCGATTTTTATTTTTGGATATTAAAAGAACTACCAAGATTGTAACTTGATAGTTCTCTTTTGTCAATACTTAGGCAACTTCTTCTGCTTCGACTTCTTCGGCCAAATCTTTTTGTTGGCGCCACATCTTGTAAAAGACTAAGGCTAAAAAGAGGACATTAATGATGATAAACAAAATATTCGTTCCTTGTGCTAATGCTCCCATTCCTAAGCCGAGAGTAGTATCTTTGATTAATTGAACCGCATCTTGAACGTTCATATAGCTATAAACCAAACCAACAATCGCTAGTAGAACATAGCCAATATAAGCATAGTTTGCGAATTGCACATTTTTACGTACGAGAAATACAAAGGCTACTACAACTAAAATTGCAGATAAAACAATCAACAACGTATTAAAAATAGAGTGCGATGACGCTGTTACTTGGTAAGTATAGTTAACCGTGTCTTCTATTTGCTGAGCAGTAAGGGACCCACTATTAGATAGGCTTGTACGAAGCACATCTTTACTTGGCAATGGACTCAAGATTCCAAACAATGACATAGATGAAATGAGGGCTGATAGGACTAACAAAACCCAAAGATAAATAGGATTCTTTTTCATGTTTTCCTCCATAAGATATTTTGAACATTATAGCATTTTTTGTACAGGAATACAACTTTTACAAGCTGGTTTCAACTTGTTTCCGATAAGCTTTCGGTGATTTTCCGCACAATTTACGGAAAACCTTATAGAAATATCCAACATTACTGTAGCCAACTGCATAGCAAATATCTTCGATACTATCACTGGTCGAAAGTAAGAGTTGCTGCGCTGCCTTAATTCGCTGTTTATTGAGCAATTCCGCAAAGGTTGAGTTGGTTTCCCTCTTGATCAGCTGACCGAGATAGACAGGATTGATAAAGAGATCCTTGCTAATATCCTTAAGTGAGAGCTCTTTCTGATAATCACGCCCAATCACCTCCAGAACGCTCACCACATTTTCATTCATGCGGTACTGGCCAAAGAACTTGGTCAAGGTTTCTTTGATATAGGCAACCAATTCTTCAAAGGTGTTAATGGCATGGATAGCTTTGACAATCTCGGTCATATCATCTGCTTTTAGGTGTTCAAATAAATGAAAGACATCCATGACAAACTGAGTGAAGAGCTGCTTTGTGATGGCTACGCGCGGGGTATTCTTCAAAACAACCTTCTCTAGCAGGGTTAATTCTTCGATGATTTGATTGATATTCCCTTGGATAATCACCCGATAAATCGGCTCATAATAAGAAAACAAACTCTCGGATTTTTCTAGATTAACTGAACCGTAGAAGAGGGCTTTTTCAGCGTTGATCTTCCAATTCTCAAAGGACTGCTGGTAAGGTGCTTCAAATGGTGTCACGACGATGCCATCGAGCGGTTGATCAGATATGAAAATCTGCCAGTCTTGTCCCAAAACATAGTAAGGAATGGTAAAAGAGCCCTGCTTTTCCTTGGAAAGACCAATCCACCAGCTGTCTTTACCTGACAGGTAGTTCGTAAATCCTGTCTCATCCAATTCTTGACTGAGGGTCTGACTTTGCTCCACCTTTTCCTGAAGATGTTGCGCAATCTTTTCTAATAAATTGCCCAACTCCACCTTGTCTACTGGCTTGACCAGATAATCCACGACACTAAGGTTCATGGCTTTTTTAACGTACTCAAACTCCTGATAACCAGACAGCAAGATATAATAGGTATCTGGAAGTAGCTCTTTCATTTCCCTAATCATCTCAAGTCCGGTCTTATCTGGCATATTGACATCGGAAATGACCACATCTACTGGATTTTTCTTAACATAGTCCAAAGCATCATCTGCGTGATTAGCTGTTGCGACGACTTGCATATCCCATTTTTCAAAGGGGATTAATCGCTTGAGCCCCTCTGTCACCATGTACTCATCGTCTACTAATAAAACTTTATACATTTCTACCCTTTCTATTCATCCTGGATAGTGATATGGTAACGAACACCTTCTTGCTCAGCTGACTCTACACTGATTTGGTAGCGATCCCCAAAGTAGAGAACAAAGCGTTCGTGTACATTTACTATTCCAATTGATTGTCGCTCCCCACTATAGCTTGCCTCGTGTTCAAAACTTCGCTGAGCTAATTTTTCTTGCAAGCTAGCTAGTTTCTCAGCAGGCATTCCTCGACCATTGTCTTCCACTAAGATTTCAACGAAGCCTTGGCCCTTCAAGGCTTTGATACTGATGACATTATCCGTTCTGCGATGGTCAACACCATGGGCAAAGTAGTTTTCTACTAATGGTTGGAGTGTAAATTTTGGAATCCTCATTTCTTCCAATTCTGGTGCAATCTTGAAACCATAGGCAATGGATTTAGGATAACGTACCATACAGAGATAGCTATATTTTCGGCAGAATTCCAACTCTTGCTTCAAGGTCGTTTCCCGCTCGTCGGAGATATTGTTGCGTAACAAGCTGCTAAATTCATAGATAATATCTGCCAGTTCATCCTGACTTTGCATGACGGCATACATCCGTAAAAACTCCAGAGTATTGTACATAAAGTGAGGATTGATTTGAGCCTGCAGGGCTCGCATATTGGCATCTTTTTGACTGAGCTCTAGCTGATAGATATCGTGGATATTTTTTTCCAGGCGATCCAACATATCATTGGTTGTTTCTGCAATGAGGAGCAATTCCTGATCTTTCTCAGAAGTATCGATGCGAAGGCCTTCTTCCCCTTGAGCAATCACCTCTATCGAATCTACTAGGTCTACGACCTGCTTTTGGTAATTTGAAAAAGTCTGTCTAAGGGTCACGTACAAAATAATGATAAAGAGAATACTTAGCCCAATAATGACAGCTGAGCTCGTCAAAGTTCCTGTAAGAACAAAATTTTTAGGAACAGCAACTCGAACCTGATAACCGTGAGAGGTGACACCTACAAACCAGTTTTCTCGCTCGGCTGATACCTTCTCCCCAATATGGAACATCTCGGTCTCAAAAGGCGAAGTTACTGTTACAGCCATTGGGATATGGCCCCTTGTATTATCAATAGCGCCATGTAAAACATCTGGGGATAGGGAGATGTATATCACTCCTAAATCCTTGTCAGACACAGGATCGGAAACAGGAATGGCAAAACTATTGGCTGTCGGCTTAAAACCCTCCGCAGGAACTTTCTCCCCACTGCGTTTTTCTCTAGTCGAAACATACACTTCCTTATAGTCCTGAAGAACAATAGCCACTCCAGTCACAAAATCATTCCGAACATAGAGGTCATCAATATTTTCATACAGGGAAACCGAGATATAAGGTGAAGTTTTACGCTCTAATTGCCAATAGAAGTAGTCTGGGGTGCTGAGACTGAAATACTTGTAAATTCCTTCGATGCGGGCCTGATTTTCAACCAAAGACTGAGCAAGTCGGGTTGACTCTCTGTGATAGTATTCCACTTCGCTCACTGTCCGAGTGGTCACACGTTCTGCAACCCGTTGGGCCTCTTTCTCACGCGAGTCCCAGTCAGCATACGATAGCATAATCGCAAAACTGGCAATGACCACGATCATAACCAAACTATAAATCCGTAAGAGAGAGTGAAGCCAGAACTGCTTCATTCTATTTTGTCGCCAATTTTTCATGGATACTTTCATAAATAGGTTCCAACATATCACTGATAAAGAAATGCCACATTCCAATTCCTACAAAAAAGAGCAAGGCAGGCATATAATAACCAACTCCTACAAGGAGAGCGGACCCGAGTAAAACCTTGGCAATCGCAGGTAAGCTCATAAAAATCCCGATAAGGGACAGTTTCAAGGTATTTTGGTAGGATAAATCAAAGTACACCTGAAGTTTCAAGGACACAGTATAGGCTAGAAAGACAAGAGCAACTACAAGGACGTTGAGAAAGGTCGCCAAAAGGTGGAAAATCGTCTGGTGGGGCAATTGAACTAGAAGATACAAACCATAAACTAGGACAAGATCCACAAACACGAAACTATAGAAAGCCAGATTACTCTTGACAAAATTGCTCTTATACAATTCCCAAGCTTCCTTCAAATGGTAGGCTCGATAGGTATAACCATGTTCCGCATACAAACTCATCAGGGTAGCACTAGCTGGGGCCAAACCAAAGATCACTCCTCCTGCTAGTGTTAATAGCCAGAAATAAGCCGTCGCAATCATTCCCAAAAAGATACGATTAAAGACGAATTCTAGAAACTTTCCCATGCTACTCTCCTTAAACTAACGATGTAACTATTATATCATATTTCAAGCGTTTTCAAAAATATAGAACTCCCATTTACAATCCTCAAAAAGCGTGATACAATTGGTTTTGTTAATTCGCATCAAGGAGATTCTCATGAAGAAAAATATCTTAACCACCCTCTTAGCTGTCGTCCTCTATTTCCTCTGTGTAGGGATTGGAGTCTTCCTAGGACACCTGGTCGACCAAACAGGCAATATGTTCTACGCACCTGCCTTTGCTGCCCTTGTCGGTGGCAGTGTCTACATGCTTCTTTTGACGAAGGTCCCTCGTTTTGGCGCTATCACCACTCTAGGACTTTTTATGGCACTTTTCTTCCTAGCGAGCAAACATGGCGCTGGTGCCTTTCTCCCAGGACTCGTCTGTGGTCTTGCAGCAGATGCCATCGCTCGTCTCGGCAGCTACAAAGACCAAATCAAAAACACCCTCTCCTTCCTCGTTTTTGCTTTTAGCACAAGTGGCCCTATCTTCCTCATGTGGATCCGTCCCAAAGCTTACGTGGCTACCTTACTTGCGCGTGGGAAATCCCAAGAATACATTGACCGTATCATGGTCGCTCCAGAGTTGGACAAAATCCTTCTCTTTGTTTCAAGCATCCTCCTAGGTGCCTTGATGGGTGCTGTTATTGGGCAAGCCATTAGTAAAAAGCTTACACACAAGATCTAATCACTAAAAAAGAGCCCTCCGGCTCTTTTTATTTATGACTTAGTTTCTTGGTCAAGAAATCTCCCAAGAACTGGATCGTAAAGATAATCAAAATGATAATGATAGTCGCCAAGATGGTCACATCGTGATTGTAACGGTTAAATCCATAGGCAATGGCCACGTTACCGATGCCACCAGCACCAACTGCTCCCGCCATGGCTGTTTCTCCAACAAGGGAAATCAAGGTCACTGTCGTCACACGAATCAAATCTGGCAAACCTTCTGATAGGTAAACACCCACGATATCCCAGAAGGTTGCTCCGCTCGCTTGAGCCGCCTCAATGACACCACCATCTAACTCAGCCAAGACAACCTGCACCTGACGGGCAAAGAAGGCAAAGACCGCAAAAGAAAGGGGGACAAGGGCTGCATTTGGCCCGATACTTGTTTTGACAATCAAGTGAGACAGTGGCGACATGATTGCCAAGAGGATAATAAAGGGAACCGCACGGAAAATAGAGGTAATCTTGTCTAAAATCCAAAAGATAACCTTATTTTCCAAGACACCACCTGGCGCTGTCAAGACAAGGAAGAGACCTGCCACCAGCCCCAAGAACCCTCCGATAATAAAGGAAAGAACTGTCATATAAAGAGTTAGGTAAATGGCTGTTCCCCAGCCTGCTTGACCAGCCCAGCCCATCTTATAGACATTTGGTAGATAAGTTTGAATCAACTCTGTCATTTTACTGTCCTCCCTTCAATACTTTTAACTGTACACCAGCCTGACGGATGGCTTCTTGAGCACCTACTAGCGCTGCTTTTTCACCTGACAAGACCACAACCAATTCTCCAACAGGAGTGCCGTCGAGAATCTCGATATTCCCATAGAGAATATTAGCTGTTACTTGGTAATGTTTATACAATTCATTCAAAAGTGGCTCGTCTGTCGAAGCCCCTGCATACTTGAGTTGCACTAAGATACTGTTCTCAGACAAGTGCTCTACGATTTCTTGCTTCTCAATCTTGACCATGGCTTCATCAATACCTGTAGCTGTTGAGATAAAGTCCTGTGTCAAAGGTTGTTTAGGGTCTGAGAAGATTTCAAGAACACTACCCTCTTCAATCAAACGACCATCCTGCATGACCGCCACACGGTTGGCAATGTCTTTGACAATCTGCATTTCATGCGTAATCAAGACAACGGTCAATCCTAATTTTTGGTTCAAATCTTGTAGCAAGGCCAAAATCTGCTTAGTTGTCTTAGGGTCGAGGGCAGACGTTGACTCGTCTGAAATCAAGATTTTTGGATCATTTGCCAAGGCACGCGCAATGGCCACACGCTGTTTTTGCCCTCCAGATAGTTGTGAAGGGTAGTTTTCAGCACGGTCTGCCAAGCCAACCAAGTCCAACAACTTAGCAACTTTAGCTTTCTTTTCTTCCTTGCTGAGTCCAGAGTGTTTGAGGGCAAAGGCTACATTCTCCTCTGCCGTCTTTTGACTCATGAGGTTGAAATGTTGGAAAATCATTCCGATATCCTGACGTTTACGACGCAACTGCTCTGCCGTCAAGGTCACCTTACCATCAAAAATCACATCGTCGTCAATGGTAATTTTGCCCGCAGATGGCTTTTGCAAGAGGTTAATCACCCGTACAAGGGTTGATTTCCCTGCTCCAGAATATCCAACGATTCCGTAGATATCCCCTTCTTGGATGTGAATGGTCACATCCTTGACCGCTGTGATGGTTCTCTTCTTCTGATGAAAAGTCACATCGATCTGATCTAACTTGATAATATCTCTACTCATAGCTTCTAATCAGCTCCTCTACTAATTCAATATGGGTGTAATAATCGGCGATTCGCACGTTCTCATCTCCACCGTGGTCTCGGCTGTTGGCATTTCCTAGACCGAAGGCCACCATTGGCACCTCTAGGGCATCAAAGACCGTATGCATAGGCCCTGTCCCCGCTGTTGTCGGCAAGACTGAAACGCCCTGTGGATAGAATTTCTTGGCCAACTCGATTACATTGAGAATGGCTGGTGCGCTCATATCGCTTCGATAGCTCATCTCTCCCAAGGTATAGTATAATTCTACCTTATCAAAGCCATTTTTGTCTAGCTGTTTCCGAATTTTTTCCAGAACATCATGCGGTTCTAGGCCAGGAACCAAACGAACCTCTAGCTTAGCACTGGCTTCTGCTGGCAAAATCGTTTTAACTCCTTGCCCTTGATAACCTGACTGAATCCCTTCGATATTAAGGGCTGGCTCAAAAAAGAATCGTTTTAGAAAGGCTACGCGGTCCTCTTGTAAGAGAGGCAATTCCAAACCATAAATCTGGCTGATTTCCCCTGGATTGCGTTGAGCATAGGTATCCACCAAGGCCAATTCACGTTCATTTGGCTCTTGAACTTCTTCGTACAAGCCTTCAACCAAGATACAGCCATCTGCGGCACGAAGAGACTGTAGAGCTTGAAGAAGGTACCAGGGAGCTGATTCCACAACCCCACCATAACTAGAATGGATATCCACATCAGCACTTTTAACCTTGGCATCAAAGGTCACAATCCCCTTATTTCCACCAGAAATTTCCAGCTGTTCCAAGGCATTTTTGGTTCCTTGTTCCCAGACCAACAAATCTGCACCACGGAGTTTATCCGCATGTTTTTCTAGATACTTATCTAGGTCTGTCGAAGCCGATTCCTCCGCTCCCTCCATGATAAAACTGATATTGACAGGCAGGTCATCATGGTGTTGCATGTATTTTCTCAAAGCACTCAAACGAGCTGTGATATGACCCTTATCATCGTCAACCCCACGCCCATACATGAAGCCATTGCGGACCGAAAGTGTAAAGGGATCCTCCGTCCAGACCTGATCCCCGTCCGCTGGCACAGTGTCATAGTGGTTATAGAAAATCAAGGTTTTGGCATCTGGACGCAAACTCTTGAAATGCGCCATGACAAAGGGCGCCGTATAAGTCTCATCAATCTCCACTTCAGCCCCAACACGCTTGAAAATCTCACCCAGATAATTTGCGACTTCCTTAAGTCCAACCTGTTGGGCAAAGACCGACTTCTTAGAAATCAAGGTACGCAAAACCTCAAAATAATGCTGGGCCACATGATCCTTTTCAAATTTTTCAATCTGTTCTTGTTCGCTAGGAAAAACCATATTCTCTCTACCTTTCTATGAACTACTCTTCCTGACAATCCCTGTTCTATACAAAAGCAAGAGGTGGAATTCTCTCTCCCACCTCCCTGTTTCTTATTACCAAACTGGTTGATCCAAACCGTCTGATGTTTCTTCGATAACTTTTTTCACGTCATCTGTGTGGTAAGCTGCGATCACTTTCTTGATAGCATCAGCCTTAGGTGATGTTTCCCAATCTTTTTTCGCAACGATAATGTTGTACCATTGTTTTGAATTTTCATCAGCTTGTTCTTTGAAAAGTGCTTTCTTGTAGTCCAATTTTGCTTCTGTAACGAAGGTATTGTTTACAACGGCAGCATCAACTGATGACAATGAACGAGCTGTTTGGCTAGCGTCCAATTCAGTAATCTTCAAGTTCTTTGGATTTTCTGTGATGTTAGCAACTGTTGCAAGTGCAGTTCCAGAAACATCCAATTTGATCAAGCCAGCTGATTGAAGCAAGTAAAGCGCACGGCTTTCGTTTGTTGCATCGTTTGGTACGGCGATTTCACCGTTATCTGGGATTTCTTCCACTTTGGTGTACTTGTTTTCTTCCCCATTTTTACCTGAGTAAAGGCGGATTGGTGAGATGTACGTATCTGCAATCGCTACAAGGTCTTTCCCGTTTTCTTTGTTCCAGTTGTTCAAGAAGTTGTAGTGTTGGAAAGCATTCAAGTCTACTTCGCCATCAGCAGTTGCCTTGTTTGGTTGTGAATAGTCTGTGAACTCTGTGAATTCCAATTTAATTCCATCTTTTTCAACCAATTCTTGGATTTTATCCCAACGCGCTTCTTCAGAACCGCTACGGTTAACTGTTGCAATTTTGACAACTGTTTCGTTATCTGCTTTCTTTTCTGAATTTCCGCAAGCTGCAAGAGTCAAACCTGCGACTGTAGCAAGAGCTGCTACACCGAGCCATTTTTTAATTTTCATGATTCTATCTCCTTTAAAAATAATACCGTAATAGTATCTCATACTTTATTTGATTTAGCAAATTGTTATTAGATAGGCAGACATATAGTTTGAAACTATATACCTAAAAATTGAGAAATCACCCATTTTAATCAGAATGGATGATTTACAAACTTATTTGATGTCAGCTTCTGCTGGTAGGTAAGAATCACCAAAGAACTGTTGAGATAGCTTTTCAAGTGTTCCATCTTTGTAGAGTTCTTGGATGCGTTTGTCCACAAATGATTTCAACTCATCTTGACCTTTAGCAAGGAGTGGGTAAACATAAGGTTGTTGGTCGCTTGGAAGTTCAATGACTTTCAAGTTGTCCAAACCTTGGTTCTTGATAACTGTTTCAACACCGATTTTATCAAAAATCTTGTAGTCAAATTGTCCATCACTCAAACGAGACATGATTTGTTGGAAATCAGCCTTTGTGTAATTAAGGATAGTTGGATTGTCTGCATGTTCTGTGTTATATGCTTCCAATTGTTTAGCTGAGGTTGTTCCTTGAACAACTTCAGTAGATTTTCCACCGATATCATCGAGAGATTTGATGCTATCGTCGTCTTTCTTCACAACGAGAACGTTAGGATTTTTAGCAGTTGGTGCTGCGTAAAGGTATTTTTCTGCACGTTCTTTGGTATAGCTGAGGTTGTTAACAGCCATTTGATAACGGTCACTATCAAGTCCTGGGAAAATACCTGACCACTCTGTCTTTTCAAACTTGACAGTATACTTGTCTGAGTCTTTAAAGATCGCGCGAACCACTTCAATCTCGTAACCAGTCAATTCACCATTTTCTTCATAAATAAATGGTTTTGGTGAACCGTTAGTTGCTACGACGATTTCTTTTTTACCAGATGTTGCTTCACCTGATGCTGCATCTTTCTTATCTCCACCTGAGCAAGCTGCTAGTAGACCTGCGGCAACAAGCCCTAGGGCAGCAAGAGATGAATATTTAACGATTTTTTTCATGTCATTTCCTCCAAAATAGAATACTGTATTATCTTAACAGAAAAAAGGAATTTACGCCATTATATGATATCTATCTCGGTGATAGGTTTTTCTTATGGCTGGCTAAAAGACCAGACGCAAGACTGCAATCAAGACCACTCCAAAGAGAACTGTAGCAACTAGATTGCGGTAGCGAAAGGCTACCCAAACCGTTGGAAAGACTGCCAAGAAGTCCAACCACTTGATCTGAGGAAGGCTCCCAACCTTACCTGACACCACACTTGAAAGAATCAAGGCAAAGATGATAGAGACAGGCAAGAACTTCAAAAATCGCTCTACGATAGCTGGCAATCCCTTGTACTTAACCAAGATGAAAGGAATCATACGGGGAACCCAAGTCACTAGGCCCGAAAAGATAATGGCTAACAAAAGATATTTACTGACCATCTAAAAGCACCCCCATCGTACAACCAAGTAGCGTCGCAAACAGAACAGCTAGTGACTGAGACACCACTGTCAAGAGCAAAAAGAAGGATACCGCAACAACTGCTAGGATAATGAGCAGATTGCGGACAGGAATCCGTCTTTGCATAATCTGGAATTGCGAAGCAAAAATTCCGATGAACATCCCAACCAGGGCAAAATCCAAGCCAAAGATCTCTGGATTTGGCAGCAGGCCACCCAGAGTCGTTCCGACTACTGTTCCCACAAACCAAGCCACATAGCTGTTAAGATTGTTTCCGTGCATCCACATAGGATTGACCTTGTCTGCATGGGCCAATTCGCCCATCAAAACGCCATAAGTCTCATCCGTCAAGAGACTAGACATACCGATATTTTGCCAGAGACTGGTATGACGGAAATAAGTCGATGCGTGCAAGCTCAACAAAAAGAGACGCAAATTAATCAAAAAGACCGTCATAGCAATAGCTGCCACAGGTGCTTGAACCGCAATCAGTGCCAGCATGGCAAACTGGGCGCTCCCAGCATAAACAAAGAGGCTCATCAAGCCCATCTCAACAGGTGTCACATAGGGCGCACCGATAATCCCACAAGCCAGACCAATGCTGACATAGCCAAGGGCAGTCGGCATGGCCGCCTGTACACCTTCCCAAAATCCTTTTTCTTTCATCCTTCTCCTCATATTCTCTCCAATTGAGGCTGTTCGTTATCACAGCCACAGCACGGACTATTATAACATATTCAAATAAGGGAAAAAAGTTTAGAGTTTGAAACTTGAAGCTAGTAAACATTGTAAAAAATGTTACCTGTTTATGGATACATGAGAAATTGATCCACTCGAATCATATACTTGTTGGCTTCAGTTTTTTCAGCATCTTCATCTTCTGTCGGATAGACATCGACCCAGAGTTCCCACTGTTGTCCTTTCAGCTTGACCTTGTAGCGATAACCGTCATCATAGAGTCCTACCGGATCAGTGGTCATGGACTGGTAATCTGGGAGTTCTTCCAATTCTTTTTTTACAGTCTGGGATAGATTGTTGATCACTACTTGTTGCTCCCCTTTTGAAGCTACAGTAATATGAGCTGTCGCTTCTTCCAAGCGATGCGATTTTGAAAATGTGAATCTTACTCGACCTGTATGGCCCTTCAAAGAAATATTTTCGTAATCATAGAAAAGGCGACCTGTTTTATAGAAATAAGGGTCTTCTGCACGCCAAGTATCGCGATAGGCCATTTCCTCTTCTTCCACCACTTGGTTAGCCTCTCCAAATACTTCTTCAAAAGATTTAACAGGCATACCAAACGAAAGGGATTCAAACAAAACTAGTTGCGTCTTGTTGATATTATGGCAAGCTGATAAAAGCATGAGTAAAGCTCCAAGAGCAAGTAAACTACTGATTATTTTTGTAATTTTCATATTTTTACTATACTAAAAAACTCTATCATTTGTCCAAGATAAAAGAGTTAACCATTAACTGACTTCTATTCTAGGGTATAGAAGGAAAGGATTACGATGCATGCCTCCGATATTGACTAATCCCAACCCCATATTTCTTATCTTCAGGTTTCTCATGATAACCTAGTTCTGTTGGATAGACTTCAACCCAGAGTTCCTCCATTTGTCCTTGTAATTTGGCTTTATATCGATAAGAATCTTTCTCGAGTCCTAGCATTTCAACAGTCAAAGACTGATAGTCTGGCAAAGTTTCAATCTCTGTTTTTATAAACTGAGATAAATTGTTGACCAGTTCTTTCTGTTCCACTTTTGAATTGATAGGAAAAGAGACTCTTACTTCTTCTAAAGTATGCCATTTTGAAAATGTGAAATCTGCACGAACAGTATAGTCTTTCCACCTCATGTTTTCGTAATAGTAGAAGAGGCGACCTGTTTTATAAAAATAAGGGTCTTCTGCACGCCAAGTATCACGATAAGCCATTTCTGTTTCCTCAACAACTTTATCAGCTTCTCCAAATACTTTTTCAAAAGATTCTGTGGACATATAAAAGGAAAGAGATTTAAACATGACTAACTGCGTACTAGGAAATTCCAAATTTTTAAAGTTTTGGTAAGATTTTATAAATAAGATTAGCACTCCAATAGCAAGCAAACTACTAATTATTTTTGTAAATTTCATATTTCTACTATACAAGAAAACTCTAGGATTGACAAACTTTGAATTTTTCGATTACATTTTGAGATTTGTTCTCTAAATTTTGAGGAAACAAAGAATTGATCAAAAACTAGTAACAGATAGTCAAAATAAAAAAGACTGGCAATCCAGTCTCAAACACATATTATACAAATTCTCCGCTAAATGCTCTCACGAATATTCAAGAGCATGACAAATGCGGTTAGGAGTAATAGCAATAGAATAAAGCTGACCGCTAGGGTCCCAAAACTTGTAGCAATCGTTACGAAGACGATTGTGAATAGACTTGGTAAAACAACCGTAATCGCACCAATAGAGGATTGAACCGCTCCCATTGACTCCTCAGGTATTTGTTTAAAGACGAGTTCTTGCAATCTAGGAGAGAGTAACCCTGCGATGAAGGCATCCAAGGAGCTGAAAAGCAGAATCAAACCAAAATGAACTGTGGCAAATCCTACTAGAAGGAGTAACTGGATGACGACCGAAGCGTATAGAGCTGTTTTTATAGAAATTGTATTTTTCAGATAGCCACTTACAAGGCTTCCGACAATAAGTGCTAACAATTCTAGTGTTGATAACAAAGCGAGTGATTGACCAGTTTGTAAATTCAAAAACGGTTGGTTTCTTAAAAAAAGAGTCGAAATAGGAACAGTGACATTGATCACAGCTTGGCTGATAGAGACGATAAACAAAATGAAGATCACTCTATCCATATTCCAGATCAATTTCGATGATTGGAACAAATGCTGGCAAAACGATTTTATAGAAAGACCTTCTTGATAGCTAATTGTTTTTTCAACTTTCAAAAGATCATTTTTTATGAGAAGAATACCTACAAATGCTATCAGAAACGTCAGAGCGTTTAGCAAGGAAATAAACTGAATGGAAAGAATTCCTAGTAAAACCCCTCCTAGAATATTACTGATTGTCCGAACTAAACTAACTGTTGATTGTTTAAAGCCAATAGCTTCTGTCAGATGTTCTTTCCCAATGATTCTTATAAAAATAGGAGTTAGCATGGCTCCTGAAAAGTAACTCAATGTATCCGACAAGAGATTCATTAAACAAATAAAGAATACGAGCCATAAGGAAAAGGACTGCCCTGAAAGCGAAAGTGCAACTATAGAATAAAGTACAAATTTGACAAAACTAATAAGCGTATACTTTAGAACACGATGGTGTTGAAAGTCAGCCAAAACTCCCATAAAGATTTGCAGAACTTGAGGAACAGTCTCTGAAATCGTAATGAGTAAAATCGCCAAGGGGGCAAACGAAGCGTCTGCCACATAATTCAAAAAAGCAAGATAAAAAATCGTATCCCCAACCGTTGAAATCCACTGGTTGATGGTTAACTGCCTAAAATCTCTATTTTGAATAAATACTTTCATCGCAACTCCTTTTTGAATTCAAATGGGAACTTTTCCCCAAGAATAGACCGATATTGCTGAGCACCTAAAATTACAGCAACGGTAAAATTTGACCAATGCCATTGTAGACTATGTGCAGTCCAATAGGCCAATAAATGGACTTTGTCACTCTAAATAAGACTGCAAATATGAGACCGCCACCCATATATACGAAAAAGTCTGTCAAGACCCAACCATGATTACTAATATGCAAGACCCCGAATAAAACAGCCGAACCGAGCACATCCAGTCCCCATTTCTTTCCTTTTTCCAGAGCGGTCATCACCAATCCACGATAAATCATCTCTTCAAAAATGGGACCTGCAATCACAGGATAGAAAAAATACATCAAAAATGCTGTAGCTCCTGTAAAAGTAGGGACATCCAGTTGATAAGCAATTTCATTTTTGGTAGATGGGAAAAGATAAAATGTGACGAAATTCCAAATAACAAAAGCAAGAAGAGCTAAAAAGGAATAAAAAAGATAGGAACCTCTAAATTTTCGACTGTTAATTTTCTGCCATTTCCCTGACCAAACCATAACAATAATAGCAAGCAGAACCACAAGAAAATTCAACAGCATATCCGACAAATAATAGGCAAAGTCGGATAGACCAGCAGCTAGATCGGTATGTAAAAGCAAACGAATGAAGAACTGGTCAGCAATGACAAGTAAAACGGCTATAATAAAGTAGTAGCGTGAGATTATCTTTTTCATTCTATTTTCTCCTATACTATGAAATAAGGATAGTATAACACGGAAATCACCACATTTTAGAAAATCGCATATTTGACATTTTTTTCTTATAGAAATTTCATTTTTGCGATTGTTTGTTAATCGATAAGGTCTTTATATTGCTGTAAGCGTAGTTCAAAAAGAGCTGTTAATTGTGGATTTTCTAATACTTGTAGAGATTGGATAAAGTGTTCAATCTCTTTTTGATTGCTTTCCTTAGTTTGAAGGAATACACTCATCTTCTTTAAAAACTGCAATGATACTTTCTCAAAAACATCATATGGCCGGAGCATGCTCTCTAACTCGGCTTCAAAGATTGGGATGTAGGAGAAAAGTTTGCGCTCCATGAGCTCTGAGATGATATTTAACAGCCCTTGTTTCATATACAATCGATTGTGTACTAACTCTTTAAATTCCTTTGATTTTTCAAGTAAAGAGGTTGATAAAAAGATTAGATCTTGGTTGCTCAAGAAGGGCATGGTATTGCAAAAAATATAGAGTTCAAACCAGGTCCAAGACTCGATAGCATAGAGGTAGCTAGTCAAAAACTCACTATCCTCTTCTTCTAGCGGATAGTTTTTATCCAAGGAATGGATAGCATCTTTGATCACAATAGCATTCAAACGACGATAGGTCTGCGCCATCTGTTCCTGCTCGACTTCCTCTAATAGTTTCTCTAAGCCAGCTATATCTTGATGGGCAAAACGATCTACAACCTTTCGTCCAAATCGCATGTGTGGGGATTCCTGATAATTATTAAGCTTGTGTCCAAACTCATCGAAGGTCACATTTATCCCTTGGATAGCTAGTATCAGTTTATCTGCAGACAGCATAGACTGTCCCAGTTCAAACTTGGATAGCTGGGATGCTGTCAGCCCATCACAAGCCACATCTGACTGCTTGAGTTTTCTCGCCAGGCGCAGTTCCTTGTAAAACTCTCCCAATTCCATTCTCTCAATCATCTGACCACCTCCTAATTTTTACATATTATATCATCATTTTTACAGATTTGTCAAAATATTCTGACACTTTCTGGAGTAAAAAAGCCAGCTTCAAGCTGACTCTTTATTCTATGGTATCAAAGGCGAGACTCGGTTTGGCATTGAGATCCAAGCCTGCAAAGTTTTCTTTATTCCACTCGCTGACGCTGGCATAGGCAATCATACCTGCATTGTCTCCGCAAAGGCGTAGGGGTGGGATGATGACCTTGACATCTGTGATTTCGGTTGCTAGGCGTTCTCTGAGACCTTTATTAGCTGCCACGCCACCGGCTACGACTAGGGTTTTAACAGGGTATTTTTCTAAGGCTTTCTTGGTTTTTGCCATAAGAATATCCATGACTGCTGCTTGAAAGGAAGCTGACAGATCTTCCTTGGACAAGCTCTCTCCCTTTTGCTCAGCATTGTGGTGAAGATTGATAAAGGCAGACTTGAGACCTGAGAATGAAAACTCCAGGTTATCTTCCTTAATCATAGCACGAGGAAAGTCATAAATATCCTGTCCCTGATGAGCTAGCTCATCAATCTCGCGACCTGCTGGATAGGTCAAGTCCATGACACGGCCAACCTTATCATAGGCCTCACCAACCGCATCGTCTCGTGTCTCCCCAACAATTTTATAATCACCAGCCTCGGAAACATAGACCAACTCGGTGTGTCCTCCGCTGACCAAGAGTGCCAACAAAGGAAACTCCAAAGGCTCCACACTCTGAGCTGCCATGAGGTGACCAGCCATGTGATTAACGGGAATCAGCGGAAGTCCATGTGCCCAAGCAAAGGCCTTAGCAGCTGATAAACCAACTAGTAAAGCTCCCACCAAGCCAGGTCCATAGGTAACCGCCACAGCTGTTACATCGTCTTCGGTAATCCCTGCTTCTGCCAACGCCTCCTCGATGCAGGCTGTAATGACCTCGACATGGTGACGACTGGCTACTTCTGGCACTACGCCCCCAAAACGTTTGTGACTCTCAATTTGACTAGCAATGACATTGGACAAGAGCTCATCGTCGTTTTTCAAGACGGCGACACTGGTCTCATCACAGGATGTCTCAAATGCTAAAATATATCTATCCTTCATCTATTTCTCTCTTCATGATGATGGCGTCCTCGACTGGGTCATGGTAGTAGGCCTTTCGCTCAGCGATGACCGCCATCTTTTCTTTCTTGTAAAATGCTTGCGCTCGTTGGTTTGACTTTCTGACTTCGAGGAAAATTTCTTTGTCGGCAGGCAAAAAGTCAAACAAGGCTGTCGCGATTTTCTGCCCCTGATAGGCTTTTTTGACAGCGATTTGCAAGACTTCTGCCTCAAAGAGATTCTCCTGAACAGCTAGAAAGCCAATCACTTCTGCCCCATCATAAGCCACAGCATACCATGTCTGGTCTTGAGACAGGTCTGCTTGGATTTGTTCCAGGGTCCAAGGACTGACTGGGTAAACAGCTGCCATGACAGCGTAGATGGCTTGAGCTAGGGCAGGTCGCTGTTGGATTCGTTTGATTTCTATCATAGGCGTTTAATGTAAGACTCACCAGACTCGGTATGGTTCTTGAGCCAGTTTTCCTCAGCTTCTACACGCTTGAGATAGTTTGGTACAAAATCGTGCAAGGAGTCTGCTTTCTTGTCCCATGCCCAAAGAGCTAGATTAGCTGCATTTGGCAAGGTTTCCTGGTAACTAGCTTGTGGTAGCTGTTCTTGGATCTGCTCCACAAAGGGGCCAACTTCTCCAACAAAGGTCACCTGTTCAGCATCCGTGACTTTTTCTAGCACTTCCGCAAAGGACAAGTGTGCTTCTGGCATGACAGGTTTGGCATTTTCATAAAATCCTGCATAAACATTGTTGCGACGCGCATCCATCAGGGGAACAAGTAAGCCTTCTTGTTGGCGCGGTACCAGAGACAAAAGACTCGACATACCAATTAACTCAATGTTCAGGGTATGAGCCAAGGTCTTGGCAGTTGCTACCGCAATTCGTAAGCCTGTGTAGCTACCTGGGCCTTCAGCCACCACGATTCGATCCAAATCCTTAGGTGTCCAATCCAGACTGGCCATCAAAAAATCGATGGCAGGCATGAGGGTAATACTGTGATTCTTCTTAATATTAATCGTCGTCTCGGCAAGAACCTGCTTGTCCTCTAAAATGGCTAGAGAAAGAGCCTTGCTGGACGTATCAAAAGCTAATACTTTCATAACACATTCCTATCTTTTTGTCTGTTTACTATTATACTACAAAAGCCAGCGCATGGGAATTTTCTTTGTTTTGAAACAAAAGAGGCCTGCCACTTAGACAAGCAATTCTACACAAAAAATTTAAAAAAGTTATATCTTTTTTGAATAGAAAAGTGAACAAGGAAATTGAAAGGTTCTTTGTAAAAAATTTGGATCATGCATTTATGTTTCAACTCGATTTTCGATTTGAGAAATCATCGTCATAACAATAAAGATAGCACCTAAAAATAGAAAAAGTCCATCCCATCTATCAAGACGAGGTGGATTTTCTGTATATTTAGATGAATAATTGACTTTAGGCATTTAAACCAAAGTAGAAAACGAACCAGACAACATAGGTGACCAGGAGAAGAAAAATTGAATAGAGCGTCACAAAAGCAAGCTTCCAAAGGAACTTTGTTTTGCGGTGTTCCAGATGCACAAACAGGGCATTCCCCCCATAGACACAAGCTACAAAGACTACAAACATCAAGAGGCGAACCCCTACTGCAAATTCAAACAAACTAAACATTCTTAATCCTCCTTCTGGTATTCCTTTTTTATTTAAACTGTTGACAATGTTGGTCTATCAATGTTAAAATGTAATTCAACATTGGTAGGAAAATCAGGTTGAGTCGTTGACTCTTCGGGTTGCAGTGCTATCCCTGAAACTTTGGTTTCTACTGAAATTGCGATTGAACAATTCGCCCCCAGTGTTAGATGGCTCTTGACTTCGGTCAGGAGCTTTTTGATGCTTTCAAAATTGATTTCCTCAGTAAATTATATTAAAATATAGATGTCGAGAGGATAACGTAGGGCGACTGGTAACAGAGCGTTCAAAGGTACCAACTTCTGGTACGGGTGTGGGACTGCCCTCAGCTTTGAGCTGTAAAGACCCCTGACTACCATTGGTCCTCTCTTTTTGCTTACTCTTAAATTAAGTGCTTGTCTTTACCTTTTAGTAAGCGCTCCACTCCATGCTATTTCTACATCGTTATACTTATAGATTGACTTCTTAGCCTCATAGATGATAGAATTAAGTAAAGGCTGAGATCGAGTTTGATTTGGTGACAAGTCATTCAAAGGTTGCGATGCATTCGCTTCAGGTAGAGGTGCTGCCATCTGGACTGCTCCAGGAAAATCCCCGAGTTTTGTCTCAGCCTTTTTATTTGCTCTTGAGATTTCTCAAGAGCTTTTTCTTTTTTCAAAGATATCATTCTGCCCCAACCATCTACACCAACGATTAATGAAACTAGAACTGTATTCTTCCTCAAACCTACTATCTCCATAGATTCCCCCTTTAATTATAACACCTAAGCGCTCTCCGACCAAATCCTACCTGTCTTTTTGCTCCTCCTTCCCCTCCCGACTTTCTCCATTTCCGTCTTTTACTAATTTTTCATTTTGTGGTATAATTGAAATAATTGTAACGAATCAAGGTCAATCTAGACACAAAATGGAATGAAATCAAGCAAATCTCTGCTAAAAGTTTGGAATAAGCTGACCTGTAAATAGAAAGGAACTATATGATTTACAAAGTTTTTTATCAAGAAACAAAAGAACGTAGCCCACGCCGTGAAACTACACGCGCACTTTACCTAGACATCGATGCCAGCTCAGAACTTGAGGGCCGTATCGCTGCTCGCCAACTTGTCGAAGAAAATCGCCCAGAGTACAATATCGAGTATATCGAACTCTTGTCTGACAAATTGCTAGATTACGAAAAAGAAACTGGCGCCTTCGAAATCACGGAGTTCTAATATGGCCTACACTCTTAAACCTGAAGAAGTCGGCGTTTTTGCCATCGGTGGTCTGGGAGAAATCGGGAAAAACACATACGGAATTGAATACCAAGACGAGATTATCATCGTCGATGCTGGGATTAAATTCCCAGAAGATGACTTGCTTGGTATCGACTATGTCATTCCTGACTACTCTTACATCGTAGACAACATCGACCGCGTCAAGGCTGTTTTGATTACCCACGGACACGAGGACCACATCGGTGGGATTCCATTCCTGCTCAAGCAAGCAAATGTCCCTATCTATGCTGGACCGCTTGCCTTGGCTTTGATCCGTGGAAAACTCGAAGAACACGGCCTCTTGCGCAACGCCAAACTTTACGAAATCAACCACAACACTGAGTTGACCTTTAAAAATCTCAAGGCAACTTTCTTTAGAACGACTCACTCTATTCCAGAGCCTTTGGGAATTGTCATTCATACTCCTCAAGGGAAAATCGTTTGTACAGGTGACTTCAAGTTCGACTTTACTCCAGTTGGAGAACCTGCAGACTTGCACCGTATGGCTGCTCTTGGTGAAGAAGGCGTTCTCTGTCTCCTATCTGACTCGACAAATGCGGAAGTACCAACCTTTACCAACTCTGAAAAAGTCGTTGGCCAGTCCATCATGAAGATTATCCAAGGCATTGAAGGACGTATCATCTTTGCATCCTTTGCCTCAAATATCTTCCGTCTCCAGCAAGCAACAGAAGCTGCTGTTAAGACTGGACGTAAGATTGCGGTCTTTGGTCGCTCTATGGAAAAGGCCATTGTCAACGGAATCGAGCTTGGCTACATCAAAGCTCCTAAGGGAACCTTTATCGAGCCAAATGAAATCAAAGACTACCCTGCAGGCGAGGTTCTCATCCTCTGTACAGGTAGTCAGGGTGAGCCGATGGCTGCCCTCTCTCGTATCGCCAATGGAACCCACCGTCAGGTACAACTCCAACCCGGTGATACGGTTATCTTCTCTTCAAGTCCTATCCCTGGAAACACCACAAGCGTCAACAAGCTGATTAACATCATTTCTGAAGCTGGTGTCGAAGTTATCCACGGTAAGGTTAACAATATCCATACATCTGGACACGGTGGTCAGCAAGAGCAAAAACTCATGCTCCGCTTGATTAAGCCAAAATACTTCATGCCTGTCCACGGTGAATACCGCATGCAAAAAGTCCACGCTGGACTAGCGGTGGATACGGGTGTTGAGAAGGACAATATCTTTATCATGAGCAATGGTGATGTGCTTGCCCTTACTGCTGATTCAGCTCGTATTGCAGGTCATTTCAACGCCCAAGATATCTATGTCGATGGAAATCGTATCGGTGAAATCGGCGCTGCTGTCCTCAAAGACCGTCGTGATTTATCTGAAGACGGTGTCGTTCTAGCAGTCGCAACTGTTGACTTCAAATCGCAGATGATTCTGTCTGGCCCAGACATCCTTAGCCGAGGCTTTGTCTACATGAGAGAGTCTGGCGACTTGATTCGCCAAAGCCAGCGCATCCTCTTCAATGCAATTCGTATCGCACTAAAAAACAAGGATGCTAGCGTGCAATCTGTCAATGGTGCCATTGTCAACGCTATTCGCCCCTTCCTTTATGAAAATACAGAACGTGAACCGATTATCATCCCTATGATCCTCGCACCAGATGAAGAATAAATCATAAAACAGCCCCGTTTTCGGAGCTGTTTTTCTCTATGCTTTCTTTTCTTGATTCTTAGAAATACTACGATTTTTACCTTCAAGATACACCATCAAAATAGAAATATCTGCCGGGTTTACTCCAGAAATACGGCTGGCTTGGCCGATGGTTTCTGGATTGATGAGTTTGAACTTCTGACGGGCTTCTGTCGCAATCGAGTCAATATCATCCCAGTCAATATTGGCTGGAATGCGTTTTTCTTCCATGCGTTTCATCTTGGCAACCTGATCCATGGCTTTGGAAATATAGCCTTCGTACTTGATTTCTGTTTCAATCAATTCGATAATCTTGTCATCCAAGTCCTCTGCAGCTGGTCCGATGAAAGCCACCACATCTTGATAAGAAACTTCTGGACGGCGAAGGAATTCCTTGGCTGTCACTGCATCTGTCAACGGCTTGAAACCCATCTCCTCAACCTTGGCATTGGTTTCCTTGACTGGCTTGAGTTTGATGCTGTCTAGGCGTTTCATCTCATTTTCAAATTGATTTTTCTTGATTTCAAAACGAGCCCAGCGTTCATCGTCCACAAGGCCAATCTCGCGTCCCATCTCAGTCAAACGCATATCGGCATTGTCATGACGAAGAATGAGACGGTATTCAGCACGACTGGTCAAGAGACGATAAGGTTCGATAGTCCCCTTGGTCACCAAGTCATCAATCATCACTCCGATATAACCGTCACTTCGTTTTAAAATCAACTCAGGTTTACCTTGGACTTTCAAAGCCGCATTGATCCCAGCGATAATCCCTTGGCCTGCCGCCTCTTCGTAACCTGACGTTCCATTTGTTTGACCAGCAGTGAAAAGTCCTGAGATTTTCTTGGTTTCCAAAGTCGCACGCAACTGGTGAGGCAAGACCATGTCATACTCAATAGCATAACCTGTTCGCATCATCTCTGCATTTTCCAAACCTTTGATGGAATGAACCAAGTCACGCTGGACATCCTCAGGCAGACTGGTTGAAAGTCCTTGGACATAAACTTCCTCAGTATTGCGCCCTTCTGGCTCAAGGAAGAGTTGGTGACGTTCCTTGTCTGCAAAGCGCACAATCTTGTCCTCAATTGACGGACAGTAACGAGGTCCCACTCCCTTGACCACACCTGTAAACATAGGCGCACGGTGGAGGTTATTTTGGATAATTTCATGACTGGTACCATTGGTATAGGTCAACCAGCATGGCACTTGATCCTTGACATAGTCCTCATCACGTGAAGTATATGAGAAGTGATTTGGTGCTTCATCTCCTGGCTGAATCTCTGTCACATCGTAGTTGATAGAGGAAGCCTTGACACGTGGAGGGGTTCCTGTCTTGAAACGACCGATTTCGAGGCCCAGTTCCTTGAGATTATCAGCAAGGTTAATAGAAGCTAGGCTGTGGTTTGGCCCTGATGAGTACTTGAGGTCTCCGATGATAATTTCCCCACGGAGGGCTGTTCCTGTCGTCACAATAACAGCCTTGGCAGCATATTCTTGATGGGTCGCTGTACGCACACCGACAACCTTGCCATCTTCCACCAAAATCTCATCAATCATGGTCTGACGAAGGGTCAGATTTTCTTGGTTTTCAACTGTCTTGCGCATTTCCTTAGAGTAAAGTTCCTTATCAGCCTGCGCACGAAGGGCACGGACAGCTGGTCCCTTCCCAGTATTGAGCATCTTCATCTGGATGTAAGTCTTGTCAATGGTTTTGGCCATCTCGCCACCGAGGGCATCGACTTCACGCACGACAATCCCCTTGGCAGAACCACCGATTGAAGGGTTACAAGGCATGAAAGCCAGCATTTCAATGTTGATGGTCGCAAGCAAGACCTTACAGCCCATACGGCTGGCTGCTAGAGATGCTTCTACCCCCGCGTGCCCCGCACCAATTACAATAATATCGTATTCTTCCGTAAAATTATAAGTCATTTCTTAACCTTTCAAAAATTTCTCGCAAATAAGGAACTAACTTCTCCTCCTCTAGAGCTTGATCCATAGTAACCCATTTAAAGTGTGTATGCTCTTCAGGATCTAATCTGATAATTGGCTTCTCCCCAATCCACTCTGCTTTATAAACTAAGCGAGTAAAAACCGTATCCTTAGAGGTATCCAGTTGACTATCTTCGTGAAGAAGTTTGAGCGAACTGCTATCTAGCCTAACTCCCGCTTCTTCAATGCATTCTCTAAGAGCACCATCTCGCGGAAGTTCACCCTTTTCAACCCCGCCACCAGGAATATCCCAGTAAGTTGGATAAACGTTGGGTTCTCCTCTTTTAATTTCCGAACGCTGAATGAGCAAATAATCACCACCACTATGAACAAGTACATGGGCAATAAGCTTAACCATCATTTTCTCTCCTATTCCTCAAGATGAATGTGTTTTAGTTGGCCGTTCCATTCTGGTAGGGCTGTTTTTAAAAAGGCTGGAACTAGCTGGATATTCTGGAGCTGATCCAAATCAATCCACTCACAAGGCTGCATTTTTTCGTCTTCCTGCATGGTCAATGGGGCGTCCTCCAGCAAGTTCACCAGGTAATGAAACTCGATGTTGTGATAGGAAACACCGTCTTGTTCAAAACGATTTTCAACCACAAAAGCTAGCTGTCCAGCTTGAGCTCGGACACCTAATTCTTCCCTCACTTCACGAACTACCGCGTCTTCCGTGATTTCATTAACTTGAATCGCACCGCCAATAGTGTAATACTTGCCCTTATCTTTGGTAACTAGGAGCTTGCCATTTTGGAGAATCAAGGCTGCCGCCCGAACACCAAAGACCGTGTCTCCCACTGTTGTCCGAAAGTCTTGTTGAGTCATTTTTGTCCTTTCCCTTAAACGACACAAAAACAGTCAAAACTCCAAAGAAGTGCAGGACAAAAAAGCCTGCAACATCCATGAGCTTTGACCATCATTTCTATTGCTTTTATTATTGTAGCAAATTGAGAAAATTTGTCAATCTAAATGTACTGACAAACTTGTCCATCGCGGTAAGCATTGTCAATCAAACCACCACCTAGACACTCTTCGCCATCGTAAAAGACAACTGCCTGTCCTGGTGTGATGGCGCGTTGCGGTTCCGCAAAGATAACTTCTGCCTTATCTCCTTTGACATGAACTGTCACCTTAGAATCAGGCTGACGGTAGCGGAATTTAGCCGTACATTCTAGCGTAAACTCCTCTGGCATCTCACGAGTAAAGTGGACTTGGCTGGCCTCTAGGCTGGTTGACATGAGCGAGTCATGGTAGAAACCTTGGCCGACATAGAGGATATTCTTGCTTAGGTCTTTTCCGACAACGAACCAAGGGGCATTGTCACCACCGTGTTGCCCACCGATACCGAGACCGCCACGCTGACCAATCGTATAGTACATCA
>CAUSWL010000011.1:0-32036 GCA_963535345.1 uncultured Streptococcus sp. | reverse complement strand
TATAACCTTCGATGCGCACCCGCATAGCGGGTGGTTTATTTGTCTCGCACCTTGCGGAGCGAGACGGACTAGTAGTCACATAACAAAATCCACTCGATTGAGTGGATTTTTTAATTACTTACTCTTTATTTCCAACAGTAAATCTTTCAATGAAATAATGGTTACGGCTAGTAAAATCATAGCCATACCGACAAAATCAATCGCATAAAACTGTTCCTTCATAATCAGAAAGGCAAAGAAAACGGCAGAAATTGGCTCTATGGAAGCTAATAAACTAGACTTAACAGGGCCTATCAGACTAGCTCCCTTTAGGAAAGCTGTATAGGCAAAAACCGTTCCGATGATGATAATCCCAGCAAATGCAAAGAGAAAATCTAAGCTGGTTGGTATGCTAGCCTGTAAGACTCCTGTGAAAGGAATAGCCACTAAACCAGAAATAACCATCCCAACACCAATCACCGAAATACTGCCCCACTTCTTAATCAAAGCGATGGGAAGGATAATATAGAGAGCATAGGTCAATGCTGAAAAGAGGCCCCAGAAAAGTCCAGCAGGTGTGACAGACAACTGGTCAAGTTTCCCATGCGTCGCGATAAGAAACGTTCCTCCAATTGCTAAACCAATCGAAATAATCTCAGCCAGAGTAGGCGCCACCTTGTCCTTGATACAGGTATAAACCAAGATCCCAACGGGGCATACATACTGGAGAACTGTCGCTGTTCCAGCATTGGTTTCCTGAATAGCAGAAAGATAGGCAAACTGGTTTAAGAAAAGCCCGAAAACTGCAAATAGTAACAGAGATAGTAGACTTTTTCTGTCTTTTAAAAAAGCATAGAGTTTATCCTTTGCAGTCGTATAGGATAAGACTACCAGTGCCAAACCTGCAATGATAAGTCGCAAATTGGTCAAGACTAGAGCGGAAATCCC
Source organism: uncultured Streptococcus sp. (assembly GCA_963535345.1). Taxonomy (GTDB): domain Bacteria; phylum Bacillota; class Bacilli; order Lactobacillales; family Streptococcaceae; genus Streptococcus. Next base: position 31,109 of record CAUSWL010000011.1, on the reverse strand, counting down.
GTGTGCCATTAGGTACTGGCCACTGGTTCCAGACAAGCCCCAAGCAATCCCTGCCACTACTGTATACAGAGTTCCTTTTACGGTTTTTGACATTCTTCTCCCTACTCCCCTTGACGAATCATTTCCATGACTTGGTTTCGATCGACTATCCACTGGGCACGCTCATCCTTCTCATACGTTCTATTGGATAAAAAGATAGCCGCTTCCTGCTTCTCCCGATTCCACATAATGAAGGTACCTGTATAACCCGTATGGTCAAGCCAAGCTCCTTCCAGATTCCAGGCTAGAGACCGCTCCTTATCATCTAAAGGAGAAAAATTTCGGCTCAATTCTGCAGCAAAATAATCTTTCAAGTAATGTTCCAGAAAGATCTGCAAATCCTTAACAGTCGAAAACAAACCAGCACTTCCAGCGTGTTTCCCTAATAGACGAGCTTTGGGATCGTGAATGATTCCGGCCTCTACTCCTCTCACTGTTGGTACAGCTTGCTCAACGGGGCCGAACTTGGTCTCCTTCATCCTCCATGCTTCCAAAACTTGTTTTTTTATAATCTGATCCAAATCTTGGTCAAAGATTTTTTCCAAAAGAAAGCCCAAGAGTAAAAAATGAACGTCCGAGTATAGGAAGGCTGGCTGATTTCGTCTGTTGAGGTGAAACATGGCTTCTCTTAATTCCTCTGCACTTAACTTGTCTCGATTGGGAATAAAGGGGTCCAAGTCTGTGGCATGGGTCAGAAGCTGCCGTATAGTAATATCAGGATAATCACACTCCGGTAAAAAATCCGTTACCGGTCGATTAATATCTAATTTGTCCTGCTGCCACAAGAAGGTAAAAACCGTCCCCACTCCCACGACTTTACTCACACTTGCCAAATCATAAACCAAACCGGTTTCTGTCTTCAAGTCTCGTTCTGGATCACTCAATCCTAGATAAGACTCTTTCCATTCACCATCCTTATAATATGCAAAAGAGGCTCCGGGATAAATCCCTGCCTCAATTTGATTTTCTATTTTTCTTAGAATTTTTTCCCACTTCATGCTTCTTCAAACCACAATTCAATGTTATTGGTATCTTTACCAAGGAAGAATTTTTCAGACTTAGGGACAAAGTAGCCTGTCTTTTCAAATTTCTGACGAAGACTGGTTAGATCAAAATTCTTGACTAAAAATTTTAACATCGTCAGGTCCCAAGTGACATTGTTTTCAACAGCCAAATCTGGTCCTTGTCCTTTAGTAAAGGTAATTACTGGCGCTACTCCTTCGGGATAAAGTAAACTCTCTGTCCCTTCAGGCAAACGCAACTCCATAGAGACCTCAAATTGGCTCACGTATTTTATACTTGTATTTGAATAAAATTCAGGAACAGTTTCCAGTGGAACCAAATCTCTTATATCATCTTCTGCATGAACAAGGATCACATCCTCTTCAGGAGAAACAATCTCAAAAGCATACCCACGGTTACCTTTAAATAGGCGAGGAAGAGACTTCATTTGAGAAAGAAGGGCCTCGATTTCAGAAGGATTCTCAACCTTTATCAAGAGTCTAGCTAGCTTTTTAAGCCCTTCAACTCTGCGTGTTCGCATGCTTGGAGCCTCTTCTAAAATCAATCTCTCCGTAGCTGTCTGATCGCCTAAGGAAATAAAGGCAGACTCTTCCAGCAAAGGTTTCATCCCCAGGGTTTCAATGTAAAATCTTTCATTTAATTTTCGATTATTAACTTTTAAAGTCGGAACGATCCGAACAATCTCATTCACATTCATAAATTCCTCCAACTCTTTTATTTTAAAGGATTTTCGAATATTTTACAAGCCATATCTATTTTATTTAGAAATTTTATAACAAAAAAACTGGGATACCCCAGTTTCATTTCTTATAGGTAAAGTAGTTTAAATAGTGCTACTGCCGCAATACCCGCTGCAATTGGAGCTACAACTGGAACCCATGCATACCACCATTTTGAATCACCCTTGTGTTGACCAAGAACTGATTTTGGAAGGAGTTCGTGAAGAAGACGTGGTCCAAAGTCACGAGCTGGGTTCAAACCAGGTCCAGTAGGTCCACCGAGTGAAGTTACCAAGGCCATTACTAGGAAACCAAGTGCCAAGTGCGCAATTCCAAGACCTGGTGCCAAAAATGGAGCGGCTTGGTTTTTTGCTTGCTCAAGCGCTGCTGTTACTTGTTCTTGAGGGATCGTTGTTCCTTGCGCTGCTGCTTGAGCTACTTGGTCATTAATTGTCGCCTGAGCTTTCGCTACTAATTCAGCTCCAAAAAAGTTTTTAGTCATTCCTAGGGCTGCAAAGAACAAAATAAACGAACCGACAAACTCGTTGATAAAACCATTTACACTTGCTGCAAAACGTGATTCTTTTGTACCGTGATCAACACTTGAAATCGTTGAGAAAGTACCCAAAATGTTATTAGAATTCTCTGTCTTCAAGTAGTAAGGACGGTGAGTTGCCACAACCATAGCTTGACCAAAAATCGCTCCTAAAACTTGCGCAAGGATGTAATATGGTACTTGTTCCCAAGGGAAAAGTCCACTCACAGCAAGTCCAAGAGTGAAGGCTGGGTTGATGTGGTTACCAGATACATTACCAAACATCAAGGCTGGAATCATAACCCCCATACCATAACCAACCGCGATAACGAGCCAGCCACTTTGGTGACCTTTCGTACCTTTAAGTTCAACGTTAGCAACTGCACCATTACCAAGAATGATCAAAATAGCAGTTCCCAAGAATTCTGTGGCATATTTAATAGCCCATGTAAAATCCATTTGATAGATTCTCCTTAAATTTTTTTAGACAATCCTTATTCTATCAATTTTTAGGCCTTTTAGCAATATCTTTTCTAAAAGAATCTATGGAAAACGCTTTATTTAACTTATCTTTGAGAAAAGTACAAAGGGAGTCAAACTCCTTTCATCCTAATCGTTATTCTTGACGTTGACCAAAGTCTACAATCATCTGCTCCATCTCTTGGCGACTTGGAGTGGTCAACATATAAAGGTAATCCCCTTGTAGCTCTGCAAAGGCTGCTGGCATGATTTTTTTGACCTTGAATTGCTGGCTGTACTTAGCAAGCAAGTCTTCTTCTGAATAGACATAATTTGCATTGGCACGACGTGAAGTAGCTAGACAGTATTGAGGTTCAAACTCTGATGCTGGGAACTCTTCTCCTGCGACAATAGCTGCATAACCTCGGTAGAGATCCAAGGAGTGGGCAAAGTTATAAACATCAATGGTAAAGCCACCTGCAGGACGGTTATTGTACTCAATGGCAATGTAGTCATCCCCGTCACGGAAGAACTCGATATGGAAAAAGCGCTCTTTCATACCAAATTCCTTGACAATGGCCTCACCATACTTGCGCAGTTTGGGATCCATATCCTTAAGCACATAGTAGGAATTGTCCATCTTATAAATCATGAGATCAAGTGGTGTATGGGCATAATCGAAAGTCGTTGAAAAGACGATGTTGCCATCCTTGTCCACAAGCCCGTCAAAGGTACAGATTTCGCTAGAAGTGACAAATTTTTCAAAGAAATAAACGGTTGAATGATCCCATTCAGCCTTAAAGTGATTTACATCTTCTTCTGTCTCAAGTTTAAAGGTTGCTGCCGCTCCCACTCCATTATCAGGTTTGGCAATCATTGGTAGGCCAATCGTCTCAACTGCTTGGTCCACATCTGCTTCCGTCTGGATAACAGCACCAGGTACCACAGGGACACCTGCTTTTTTGAAAAGTTTCTTCATCTCAGACTTAAACTTTGTCTTTTTGAGATCCTCTGGTTTGGCACCAAAAACATTGAATTGCTCACGAAGTGCTGCATCCAGCTCAAGCCAGTATTCATTGTGGGACTCGATGCGGTCGATTGGTCCATGCTTGTAGAAAAGAAAGGCAACAGCACGCTTGACTTCGTCTATGTTTTCAAGATTATCTACACGGAAATACTCGGTTAGGCCATTGCGCAAAGGTTCATCTAGTTGTTCGTAAGGTTCCTGACCAATCCCCAAAACAGTGATGCCCTTATTGGCTAGCTCGATGGTAAACTGTTGAAAGTTTTGCGGATAGTAGGGAGAAATAACAAGGTAATTCATAGGCAACTCCTTTTATAGATACAGGTGTCCAAGAAAATAAGGCATTTGTTTACGCCACCATTCCCAGTCGTGGGCGACATCGTGTCCCCATTCAGCAAACCAGGCTGGAATTTGTTTCTGGTCAAAGGCTTCTTTAAGCTTGTAGAAAGATGATAGACCGTCTTGTTCCCAGGCACCAAGGCCCGTACAAATGACGATTTCTGCCTGACGGTAACGATCGATAAACCATCCGTCGTTTTGATTCCATATATAATCTACAGGTGAGTTTTGGTAAATAGCATCATCATTGTAGTAATCGCCAACGAAGAAACGTGCGTCGTAAACACCACTGAGGGCAATCACCTTGGTAAAGACATCAGGATGCTGGAGAAAGAAATTGAGTGCATGGTAGGCCCCCATTGAGCAACCTGTCGTCATCATGCCATCAAACCAACCTGTCTTGTGCTTGATAAAAGGAATGGCCTCCTCAATCACATAGCGTTCGTAGGCACGATGCATCTCCGCTTGATCATGACTATTTTTCCAAGTAGCCAGCCAACTCTCACTGTCAACACTGGAGAGAGTAAAGAACTGCACTCGCCCTTCCTCGATAAAGGAAGCACAGGCGTCAATCATGCCAAAATCATAGTATTCGTTGTGACTACCACCAGATGAAGCAAAAACAACAACTGGAATCCCAGCATGTCCATAACGGTTGAGGTACATTTCTCGGTTGAGGTGGCCACTCCAGTGGCTAAGGTTTTCAATATGCATTAGCTTTCTCCTTTCCTAACTTACCATTTCTCTGCAAAAAAACGGAGACAATCTGGCAAATTTTCCGACCAAGGGATTTCACTATGGATAGCACCAGACTGAACTTTCAAGACAAGATTATCCAAGTGTACTCCACCTGCAATCAAATCACGGTAATAGCGAAGCGATGAGTCAATATAGGCTTGCTTGATATTGCCAGCCATAAGAGTCTTGTCCGTATCATCCGCTTCTTCCGTTCCAACATAGATAAAAATGCGCTGTTCAGGCGACAATTTCTTGCGCTCAATATAGCGGTTAAAGGCTTCTTGGTGAAGCCAGTTAGCAGATGAGAAGACACCTAGACAACCAATTCGGTCTTGGTACTCTAGTCCTATAAACTGAGTAATATTGCCTCCCAGTGACGAACCAATCATAGCCGTATGCTGGCGATCAGCTTTGGTTCGGTAGGTTTCATCGATAAAAGGCTTGACCACCTCCATGACAAACTCAGCATACTCCACACCCTTACCGCCAAACTGCTGGCCTGGGATAGGAGATTCTTGAAATTTCCAAGCCGCATACTCATTCATCCGTCCCATACCATCATTATCTATGGCAACGACAATCATGCGACTGATGTCAGGATTTCGTTTAATAGCCGGAATGATCTTCCATGAGTGTCCAATATAAGACTCCTTGCTGTAAAAGACATTTTGCCCATCATGAAAGTAAACAACTGGGTAAAAACGGTCGGTGTCTTTCTCATAATCCTTTGGCAGGAGCACACGCACACGACGCTCTTTTCCAGTATAAGGAACCTTGAGTTTGTGTTCTTTCATTTTTAAGTAAAAGTAGGAATGATTCATTGTCAGAAAACTCTCTATATTCAAAATTTTATCTCATTATACCATAAAAATAGAAAAAAAGTCAGTAATTGTCCATTTTAAGGATAAATAACTAACTTTCTTCATTTGTTTTTCTGAATTCTTCTGGATTTTCTGATTAGAGGAGATTGTCAATCAAGTTATCGACTTCATCTTTTTTAGCTTGAGGTGTGATCTTAGTGATCATAATTCCAGCCACTGCTCGCTCAACCAAGCCTTCAACATCCATGCGTTTTTCATACTGCTCAGCATTCTCTATCTTAGGATTAGTCTTAGGACGGTCAGGCGCAAAAATTGTACAACAGTCTTCAAAAGGCTGGATTGAAATTTCAAAGGTATCGATTTCCTGCGCAATGTCAATGATTTCCAACTTGTCCATCGTAACCACAGGGCGGATGATGGGAGTGTTAGTCACAGCGTTGATAGTCTGCATGCTTTCCAAGGTCTGGCTGGCTACTTGACCAAGACTTTCCCCATTGATGATAATTAAACCATTTCGTATCTCACGAATACGGTCGGTAATCCGCATCATAAAACGACGCGTCAAGGTCATGAGGTAGGCTTCTGGCGCTTTAGCCTTGATTTCCTCTTGAATCTCAGTGAAAGGCACCTCGATAAACTGGATATTGCCACCAAACTTGGTCAATTTCCGAGTCAAATCGTGGGCTTTCTTGAGGGCACCAGGACTCGTGTATGGCGGACTGGCAAAGTGAACCGCCTCAATATCTACACCACGTTTAAGAGCTAAATAACCTGCTACAGGTGAGTCAATCCCTCCTGACAACATGAGCATACCTTTACCAGAACTTCCCACAGGTAATCCTCCTGCTCCACGAAAAGTTTCATAGGAAAGATAGGCCGCTTCCTCACGAATCTCAACCTGAAGATTAATATCTGGATTTTTCATCTGAGCTTGCACGTTTGGAATGGCCTCGAAAACAGCTCCACCGAGAGTTTGATTGAGTTCACGACTATCCAATTCAAAGTTGTGGTCGCTACGCTTGCTAGTGATTTTAAAGGTCATCCCTTCCTTGTAGATTTTCTTCATAATCTCTTGGACAGCAGACTTCAAAACGTCCACTGACTTTTCAATCTTATACACAGGAGAAAAATTTTGAATTCCAAAGACTTGTTTGAGCGATTCTGCAACTGCTGTATAATCAGCTCCATTCAGGTAAGCGTGGGCACGGTCGCGATCTGCGGTTACCTTAACTTGGGGATAGATAGACAAAACGTCTGAAATATTATTACGAAGTTTATTGATGAAACGCATACGGTTTTTACCCTTAGTTGACAGTTCTCCATAGCGAATCATAATTTCTGAATACTGCATGAATGCTCCTATCTTACTTTTCTAGTTTGATTGTAAATTAATTTTAACTTGGTCAAAAACTGCTCGACCTGACTCATATCATTTTCAAGGTCTAGGCTAAGACGCACAGCTGACTGAGCCTTATCCTTGTCCACTCCCATAGCAATCAGGGTTCCGGCTGGTTTCCCAGCCTTGGACGAACAAGCAGAGGTCGTAGAAATAAAAATATCATAGTCTTCAAAGGCGTGAACGATGACTTCACCACGAACACCCTTGATTCCAAAAGTCAGGATATGAGGGGCAAAGTCTTCCTCATCTGAAAAGACAAAAATATCTGGATAATCCAGAAGGGCTTGGCGAATGACTGCCTTCATCTGCCCTGTCTTACTAACAAAGATAGCTAACTTTTCCATAGATAAACGGAGAGCTTTGGCTGTCGCTGCAATCCCTGCCACATTTTCAGTTGTCGAACGATAGTCTCCCTCTTGACCACCACCAGTCAACAGAGGCGTAATCTTCTTGCCAGACTTGATATAGACAAAGCCAACACCTCTGACACCATGAAACTTATGACTTGAGAAGGTCGCAAAATCCACTCGATCAGTTAGATACTTTTCAGTTGGAATCTTAGCAAGTGCCTGAACCGCATCAACGTGGAAGGAAATAGTTGGTTTATCTGCCAAAAGTTCTGAGATAGCCTCAATAGGCTGGATAGAGCCAATTTCGTTGTTAACTGCCATGATGGAGACGAGAGTCGTATCAGGACGTATCAAATCTGCTAATGCTTCAACATCCACAAATCCTCTGCTATCAACTGGAGCAAAATCTATCTCAAAACCTTGACTTTTCAGCCAAAGGGCTGACTCCTTGACTGCTGGATGCTCAATAGCTGATACGATGATATGCTTGCCATACTGGGCTTTTTCAAAGGCCACACCCTTGATGACCCAGTTATCCCCTTCTGTTCCACCAGAGGTAAAGAAGATTTCATCACTTTTCTTGCCAATCAAATCTGCAATTTGCTGCCGGGAAGCATCTAAAATTCGTGTTGCCTGATCTCCCAAACGATGGAGACTAGACGGATTTCCTACAATTTTTGAAGCGACCTGCATGTAAGTTTCAAGTGCTTCAGGATAAGGCTTGGTTGTCGCCGAATTATCAAAGTAGATCATGTTTTCTCACGCTTTCTAAAATCACTCCTTCTATTGTATCACGAAAAGAGACCTGCGACAAGAAAGGGAGGTTTCTCTTTTTTTAAGATTTTTTTAAAGAAATGAGGTATAATAAATCATAATTAAAGGAGAGTATCATGTCTAACTATCGTAGAACTTCAAAACCAAAAACAGAACACATCAAAAAGGGCTTTACTGTCTTTCAAAAAACGATTGCTACCATCGGTAGTATCCTTGGTCTCATCACCGCTACTATTACCATCATGAACGCCATGGATAATAACAAAAACAACAAAAAAGAACCGACGACAACCCAAACAACTGTTGTCAAGGAAATTCAAAAGGAAGCCCCTCAGGAAAATACTACTCCTAACAGGGACAACACTTCTACTAAAGAAAATACTCCGCAAGAAGAAACTTCTCAATCAAACAAGAAAGAGGAGAAAAAAGAAGAACAGAAAACAACAACTCAGGACTCTTCTACACCTGCTACAAATAAAGAAACAAGCGATAATGGAACACAGTCAAATACGACGAGTTCTGAAACTAAAACGAACCAGTAATCACCAAAATAGCTTCTTTCCAAATTTGGAAAGAAGCTATTTTTTATTGTTGCAATACTTTTCGTGGTTTGGTTCCCTCAGCTGGACCGATGACACCTGCCATTTCGAGTTCTTCCATAAGGCGGGTCGCACGATTAAATCCAACTGACAAACGACGCTGAATCATTGAAGCGCTAGCTTTCTGGGTTTCGATAACCAAAGCCTTAGCTTCTTCAAAAAGCGGATCGCCACCAGCTTCACCATCAGAAAAATCTCCTTCATTTTCAGGAACATCTCCTGGGTCAAAGCTGTCATCGTAGTCCGCATCTGCCTGAGCCTTGATGAAGTTTACGATACGTTCAACATCATCATCCGAGATAAAGGAACCTTGCAGACGGACTGGATGATTTTCATCAATTGGTTTAAAGAGCATATCTCCTCGACCGAGCAGTTTTTCTGCTCCATTCTCATCCAAGATGGTTCGTGAATCTGTACCTGATGAAACTGCAAAAGCCACACGAGATGGGACATTGGCCTTGATAAGACCAGAGATAACATCAACCGATGGACGTTGCGTTGCGAGAATCATGTGAATCCCTGCAGCACGCGCCTTCTGTCCGAGACGAATGATGGCATCTTCTACTTCCTTGCTAGCCACCATCATGAGGTCTGCCAACTCATCTACAATGACAACAATCAAAGGCAGGGGTACTTGTTTATACTCAGATTGGCTATTAAATTCTTCGATCTTGGCATTGTAACCAGCGATATTTCGCACACCAACCTTAGCGAAGAGTTCATAACGGTTTTCCATCTCATCCACAACCTTTTGCAGAGCCTTGCTGGCCTTGCGTGGATTGGTCACAACTGGAATCAAGAGGTGAGGAATGTCATTGTAAACGGATAACTCAACCATCTTTGGATCCACCATCATAAACTTGACCTGATCTGGTCTTGCTTTCATCAGAATGCTGGCGATAATACCGTTAACTGCGACTGACTTCCCTGATCCCGTCGAACCTGCAACGAGTAGGTGGGGCATCTTGGAAAGGTCAAAGGTGCGAGCAGTTCCATTGACAGCCTTACCTAGAGGAATTTCGAGGAGATTTTCTGGTTTAGTTTGAGACTGTTCCCAGAGTTCACGGAAGGAAACGGTCGCAATCTCAGAGTTGGGTACTTCAATTCCGACTAAGGATTTACCAGGGATCGGAGCCTCAATCCGAACATCCTTGGCCGCCAGAGCCAGCGCTAAGTCGTCTGCCAGATTGGAAATACGGTTAACCCGTACTCCAACTGCTGGCTTGACTTCATACTTGGTTACTGATGGCCCAATTTCAGCCCGTTCCACCGTCACCTTGATACCAAAGCTAGCAAAGGTTTCTTCTAGGATTTTGATATTTTCTCGAACAATCTTCTTTTCCTTGGACTGATCTTTGGGTTTATCTGGCGCAAAGAGTTGCAAGCTTGGTAACTTGTATTCAAGGGCTTCCTTGGCAGAAAAATCAACCTGTACCTCTTCATCCTCAAAATCCTCTTCCACATCAGGAACGTCAAAATCTGTTTGAGGGAGGATAATCTCCGGTTCGATCCACTCTTCCTCAGGAATTGGTGGGAAATCGTAGTCTGGTACTTCAGATAAGATTTCTCCCGTTTCAGGATCTACAGGAGGAAGTGGCAGCGCATCCTGTTCTTCTTGTTCTCTCTGAATTCTGGCTGCTTCTTCAGCTTCTTGACGAGCCTTCTCTTCTTCTCTCTTGATGAAGCGTTCCTGTTTTCTCTGTTCCTGTTTTTCCATGAAGGATCTGAACTGAGCTCCAATAAAGGCTGCAACATCGTAAATAGACCAGGGACTAACCAAGAGTGCCCCAACTAGAATCAAGAGAACTCCAATAAAGTATGATCCGATATTGGAGAAAAGAAAGGCTATGGGAATATAAAGTCCGACACCAAGCAAGCCTCCACCAGCGAAGCTAGTCACTCGCATACCAGTCAGGTCCGTCATAACTTGAGACAGGGTCCCTTTTAGGACTGACTGCTCCAAGCCAAATTTCCATACCAAGTAGGCCTCAAAAATCAAGAGCAAGCCAGCGAAGATACAAAGAAATCCTGACAGAAGTCCCTCTTGCTTGCGTATCCATTTAAAAAGAAAAAGATAGATAAGGAGACCACCTATGGCCACATAGGCCAAACTTCCGACCACCAGTCGAATGAGATTGTAAAGAGTGACACCTGCTGCACCGAGTTTAAGGGCTGCAATAATCAACAATAAGGCAATCCCTAAGGAAATCAACATCCTCTGGATAGCCTGTTTTCTTTCAAGTTCTGCTTTAGACGGTCTCCGTCTTGTTTTCGTAGTATTCTTGTTTGCCATTCTTTTATTATACCATATTTCAGAAACATCTAGAGAAATCAAAAAAGACTGCCCACTTTTGTGTTCAGTCATTTGAATGTGATAACTATTGCTTTTCTTCTGCTTTATCACTATATTCAATCTGCTTCTTTCTAAATCCATATAGCTTTAATACAGAATTTTCATGTTTTGATTTATTAGAAATCAACTTCCTTTTCTTTAAGTAGTCAAGAAGTTTTTCGTTAAATTTAGAATACGACACTTTCGCTTCCTGATTACCATTTCCACCATTATCTTCATTTTGATTTAATTTGTCCAAGGCAACTTCCCATTCAGTGTAGATATCATAATCTATTTGTTCCTTCAAGATTTGCATAATATCCGGTAATTCTAATAAATCTAAATAATCACCTAGCAAAATAAGCTTATCTACTTCTATTTGACTTTCCGAATCAGAAATTAATTTTTCAAAAAGTTCTTTCTTATGTTCAAGTAAAACATCATTTGAATTTAGGATAGATTCATACAATGGAACGCTAATTTCATTTTCATCTAATGCTATAAATTGTCTTATATATTTTTTAACTATTTTTTGTATTTTATTTTGAAGCGTCACATCTAACGAATCATAACTGTTTTGATTTATTAAATCATCAAAGTAATACTCATTAAATTTATTATCTAAAAGCAATACTAATAATTCAACTACATATTTTTCGTCTATGTCAGGTTTCTTTAACAATTCTCTCATTTCCATATCATTTCGAACAACATTAGTAGCATTTAAATAATCTTCTATATTTTGGAATATAAATTCTTCTAGGTATACCATTGGTCTTTTACGAATAAACTCAAGATTTTCTTTATTGAATTCAATACGATTACTATTTATTAAATTCCATAAATCTTCTTCATCAATATCAGTATTATCAATTCTTTTAAAATAGAGTCCAAGTTGACTAAGTATTCTTTTTCGAATATTATCATTTAAATTCAAAGAACTAATAATATTTTCATTAAAATCATCTTGTAAATCATTATTCAATTTTGAATAAATTTCTTTATCCAACTCAAAATTAGGATTCAGATTAATAAAATCTACCAAAAAGTTATCAACTTCCTTATTTTGACCGAAATATTCTAAAACAATTTCAGTATTTACTTCTGCTTTTTGAGTATGAACAAGATTTTGTACTAGTATTTCTCTATTTTCAACAGATAGGTGATTGAATTTATCTTGAATATAAGTTATATAAAACTCTGGAACACTAGCGATAATTTTTTCTGCTAATGTAACGTTTTTAATTTTTTCATCATTATCTGAGTCGTCAGATTCATCACGTTCTAATGTTTCCCGAGGTAATTGATGATTAAATACAACATTATTATTCAATAATTGTTCAATATACTCAGGTTTATCACGCATCTCTCCCTCTGATAAAGTAACATACATTAAAATATACTTCAGGAATTCTTCATCAGAAGATTGACAATAATCTAGTAAAGGTTTTAATCCATTTTGACTAGTCATGATTTCATAATTTTTATGTTTTACATCTGATAACTCTGTGCCTATATCAGAATACCGTTCCATGAAAAATAGTACATTAGATTTGCAAATATCGTATAAGCCATTCTTATAAATATAATTCAGCACATTTTCCTCATATCCTGAACTCTCAAAATCAAATTCCTTAATTTTAAAATCTATAGCCGATAAATTGAAATTAAACTTCTCAAAATCACAATAATTATTATGAAAAATATTAAGAAAAATCTCTTGTGTCATCTCTAGATATTTAGAAATCTGTCCTTTTGTTTCTTTTGTACAATCACTCAAATCAACTAAATTCATTAAAGATAATATCAATTTTCTTTTATCAACGTAAATAAAATCGCTATGTTCTTGGTTAATATATTCGTTGAAGAGATCCGAGTTATGATGTAGCCATTTTCTCAAAAATACCCTTATATCACGCTCTGAGAAAAACGATTTATTTTCAACATTTAATCTAAATAATTCGTTATAAAAGTCCAGTAAAAATTCCAAAATATTATCTTGGTGAAAGATTAATTTCAACTTCTCATTATGTTCATTTGAATATAACAGAAATCTAAATAAATCATAATTTAACACATTACTACTTTTATAATTTTTTAATTCTAAATAATTAAAGATCTCATCAAAATTTGTTAGAGAAATATTATATTTATTCTGTCTGCCAGAAACAACATTTCTTAAATATTCTTTTTCTTCTACCGTTATAGTATTTTCATAGAAATGATTCAAATAATCTTGATAGCTCTCATCAATATAAGCATTTCTAATTAGGAAAGAAATTATTGAGGATTGAGGATTCTTTCTTATTTCTTCGGTAAAATCACTTTTAAAATCATCAATATCTGTAGCATATTGGTAAACATCTGATAATCTATAACTATCTAGTTTCTCAAGCTCATCATTTATTTTCTTAATTTCTTCTTTTAATTTTTCTATTATTTTTTTATTTTTTGTATTGTTTAAACGCACCTGAAATTCTGGAGATTTTTTTTCAGGAAATATTGAATCAAGACTTACTTCTTGACCACCATTATTATAATAAGCAGAGTAAAAATTATCAAAAACAATAATTGTATTTTCTTCATTCAATAAGTCATTAATAAACTCTAAATATGATGGAAATTGTGATTGAGACTTCCCATTTACTTTAATTACTTCTTTTCCGTTTGGGATTTTTAAAATAGATCCATATAATTCAAGCTCATCGTTTAATTGTTCTTCCTCTGCCTTCTCTATCTTTTTCTCCAATTCTTTTATCTTACTATTTAATTCCTCCCTACGATTTTTTAATATTATTTCTTTTGAGTTCAACAATTCATATAAATATCCTTGATTTCTTTGCAAAAGTGAAAAATCTTTAGGGAAAATATTCTTATAGACTACCATTGAAAAAATTTTCTCACGCTCTAACGGTAACTTACTTAATGTTTCTTTATAAGTCAGATACTCATTACAAATATTATTGATTAATCTCATATCGTCAAGATATAAAGAAATATTAAATAAAAACGTCTTGTCTAAACTATCGTATTCCCACATTTCTGTCAGCATTTTTTTTAATATGTCATGAGAATTAGAAGCGGTTACGACAGGAACTATAGGAATAATAAAATCAAAAAATTTAGTTCTTTCTTGTGATTCAAACAAATCATCCTTTACAAGATAGAAAAATACTAGTTTACGTTTGTGATTTGCCTTTCGATTTCTATTGATAATTATATTTAATTCCTTCAATTTTTCAAAAATTCTAGAGTCATTAAAACGTTCAATATCTTCAAATACTATGACATTTGCTCCTGATTGCTTGAATAGATAAAGGACATCGTCTAAGTATCGATCAAAATAGGATACTTTAGAATTATCATTTGAAAAAATTTCGATATCAGTTTCAATTTTTTCTGCTTTTAAGGATAGTTTTTTGATAAAACCAAAATCTTTTTGTAGCTTCAGTAAAAAATAAAATCCATATACAATTAAAACAAATAAGATTACTAGTATAAGAAGTGAAATAATAGGTTTCGTAGTCCAAGATAACCAAGAAAAATCCTGAATCAATCCATTCCATGAAGAAATATTTAGTGAGTATAAGGATAATAATAATACTAAACCTACATAGACCGAAATATTAAAAGGTTTAATCTGCGATTCTGCATCAAGAGTTTTAAAAATTGATTTTCTTATTTGATTAGGATTAATTTGATGAAGTAATTGATTGATTATCTTTCCTTCTATGGTATTAATTTGACGATTATTTAGCCCATTTTTTTCACTACCTATTGTTTCATCATACTGCCCTAAAGATATATGGAGGAATGTTTTATCAGTATATTTACTCTCAAAGCTCTCAACAACACTACTTTTCCCCGCTCCATAATTCCCAGTAATAGCTACGTTGGTTACTTCCGAATTTTTGTCAATCGCAAACTGAAGTGCTTCTAGTGTTACTGGCTTTATTTCAACATCTTTATTTGAAGTAAGTGCTCGAAATTGATATTCTTTTTCCATTAACTTTTCTCTCCCTCTAGTAATTCTTTAACTATTATTATATCAATTATTTATTGAGATATAAAGCTTTTAGTTACTTCTCGTCTCCTACCTAAATCAGCTATAAAATTGGTTCATTTAGAATCGGGAAAAATCTCCTCCACCATGCTGACATGGGTCGCTTGTAACTCTTCATTTAGAATATTTTGACTACGGAACTTTTCATTCTCTAGTTTCTTTTCTAGAATCATTCAAGACACTTTTCACCTCCATGGTATTTATACAAACTTTTGCATTCTATCGTTTAAATGAAGAGTGAAAATCTCTACACTCTACTTCTATATCACTTCAAAGCCCATTCTCCCTAACTCCATTATCAAAAAATGACTACCCACTTTCGTGTTTAGTCATTTTGGTATATGAATTCTTTTTTATGCTTGTGGTTTGCGTAGGTAACCATAAACCACACCACTTACGATTGCACCAACCAAGACAAAGGCAAGGTAGAGAAGGGCATTTGAAGTGAGGGCGATAACGAAGATTCCTCCGTGTGGTGCCATGAGTTTGATTCCTGCAAGACCAACGAGTCCTCCTGCTACTGCAGAACCAAGGATGAAGCTTGGAATCGCACGAGCTGGGTCTGCTGCACCAAATGGGATCGCTCCTTCAGTGATGAATGACAAGCCCATGATTATGTTTGTTAAACCAGAGTTGCGTTCTTCTTTGGTAAATTTATCTTTGAAAAGAAGGGTTGCGACAAAGATAGCAAGTGGTGGAACCATTCCTCCAGCCATAACTGCTGCCATAGCTACAGAACCACCTGAAGAAACAGTCGCTGCAAGCGTACCTGTACCAAAGACATAAGCCGCTTTATTAACTGGCCCACCCATATCAACAGCCATCATGCCCCCAAGAACGATACCAAGAAGGACAGCTGAACCTCCCCCAAGACCGCCTAGGAAGTTATTCATAGCAGTGTTGATTTCTGCCATTGGGATGTTGACAGCTAACATAACAAATCCAGTCAAGATTGTTCCAAGAAGTGGCAAGAGAAGGATTGATTTAGCACCTTCAAGTGAACGAGGAACTTTAACGTATTTCTTGATGGCAAGAACTAAAGCACCTGCGATAAATCCACCAACAAGGGCGCCTAGGAAACCAGATGAGACACCTGCAAGGGTTGAAGTTGCTTCACCACCTGCTGCATAAGGAATTTTACCAAAGGCAAAACCTTCTTTGGCAATTGCACCAGCCACAAAACCAGCTACCAAACCTGGTTTTTCAGCAATAGAGTAGGCTACATATCCTGCAAAAACTGGAAGCATCAAGCCAAAGGCTGCTCCACCGATTTTCATGAACATAGAAGCTAGCTCATGGTAGGATCCGAGATTGCCAAGACTATCTTGTGGCACACCAAAAGCTCCGTCGATCAAGAAAGCAAGAGCAATCATGATACCACCACCGATAACGAATGGCAACATTTGAGATACACCACTCATCAAGTGTTTGTAGAAAGCTCCACCGATACTTTGTTTTTCATTAGATGCTGTTGCAGATTTTGCTCCATTAGCAGCACGATAAACTTCAGCATCTCCTGAAAGAGCCAAATTGATCAATTCTTCTGTCTTACGGATACCGTCTGCAACCGGGCGATTGATCAATGGTTTCCCATCGAAACGATCCATCTCAACAGCCTTGTCTGCTGCGATGATAACAGCTTTAGCCTTGCGGATGTCTTCCGCAGTCAATTGGTTCCCAACACCGCTAGCACCATTGGTTTCAACCTTGATCCCAACACCCATTTCAGCAGCCACTTTTTGAAGAGCTTCTTGGGCCATGTAAGTGTGGGCAATACCTGTCGTACAAGCTGTAACAGCTACGATAAAGTCGCCAGATTCATTGGCAGGTGCTTGAACAGGCTCCTCAGCTTTTTCTGAAGCTTGGTCAAAGAGTTCGATAACTTGATCTGCAGATGTTACTTGACGAAGTTTGTCAGCAAAACCGTCTTTCATCAAGTATTGAGACAATTCTGCCAAGGCTGCCAAGTGAGTATCATTGGCACCTTCTGGAGCTGCAATCATGAAGAAGAGGTCTGTTGGTTGCCCATCCAAGCTTTCATAGTCAACACCCTTGTTTGACTTAGCAAAGAGAACCGTTGCTTCTTTGACAGCAGAATTTTTACTGTGAGGCATAGCAATTCCGTCACCCAAACCAGTGGAAGTGAGAGCTTCACGCGCTAAGATTCCTTCTTTAAAGGTTTCAAAATCCGTCACATAACCGTGATCTACCAAGCTATGAATCATCTCTTCGATGACAGCTGTTTTTTCAGTTGCCTGCAAATCCAGCAACATAACATCTTTTCTCAATAAGTCTTGAATTTTCATCGTTTTTCTACCTCAACTTTTTCATATGTTTCTTTAATAAATTCCGCTGTTGCCAAGTCATCCGAGAAGGTCGTTGCTGTTCCACAAGCTACTCCCCATTTGAAGGCCTCTACTGCATCTTTAGATTTTACAAATTCACCGGTAAATCCAGCGACCATAGAGTCACCAGCCCCGACTGAATTTTTGACTGTTCCCTTGATAGGTTTTGCGAAGTAAGCTCCCTCAGATGTGACAAGAAGAGCACCGTCACCAGCCATAGAAATAATGACGTTTTGAGCACCTTTAGCCAGTAACTCACAAGCGTATTTCTCAATTTCATCTAAACTTTCGAGTTTCACTCCAAAAATCGCTCCAAGTTCATGATTGTTTGGTTTGACCAAAAGTGGCTGGTAGTCCAAACTATCAATCAAGGTCTGTCCTTCAAAATCACAAACGACTTGCGCACCAGTCTCACGTGTCAAGGCAATCAAATCCTTGTAGATGACATTGCCTAGATTCTTAGCACTTGAACCAGCAAAGACAACTGTATCTTCTGCAGTCAAACTAGATAAAATAGCTTTCAATTCTTCTAGCTGAGCTGGTTCAACATTTGGACCAGTCCCGTTGATTTCTGTCTCTTGGTCTGCTTTGATTTTAACATTGATACGAGTATCTTCTGCCACTTGGACAAAACGTGTCTCGATTGCTTCATCAGCCAAAGTATCTGTGATAAATTTACCCGTAAAGCCTCCGATAAATCCCGTCGCTGTATTTGGAATATCCAAACGTTTCAAAACACGACTGACATTGATTCCTTTCCCACCAGCAAACTTATCATCACTATCCATTCGATTGACACTACCGACTTGGACTTGGTCCAAACGAACGATATAATCAATAGATGGATTGAGTGTGACTGTATAAATCATACTTCTATTACCTCCGTTTTCTCCTTAATAGCCTGCAAGAGCTCATGCCCTTGACTTGTGATAACAATAGCTCGTTTGAGTGGTGCTACTTTGGCAAAGCAAGTTTGTCCAATTTTTGACGAATCCACCAAGACATAGGTCTGTTTGGCATTCTCTAAAATAGCACGCTTAACAGCTCCCTCCTCCATATCAGGAGTCGTATAATAGCCATCGTCCACACCATTCATCCCGATAAAGGCACGGTCAAAGTGCAATTGGTTAATCTGGTTAAGAGCAACGCCCCCGATGCTCGCATCTGTCGCCATCTTGACACTTCCTCCAACCATGACAGTTGGAATCTGCTTTTCAACCAACTGAGCAGCATGGTGAATCGAGTTGGTCACGACTGTAACATTCTTATTGACCAATTCATGAATCAAAAAAGCAGTTGTTGTTCCAGCATCGATAAAGATGACATCTTGTTCCTTAATGAGAGAGGCTGCTTTCTGAGCCAACAACTTCTTCTCTTGAAGGTTTTTGACAGATTTTTCTTGAATGGTTTCTTCTTCTTGCAAGGAATGGGGCAATTCTGCTCCACCATGCACGCGACGAAGCTTGTTTTCCGCTTCCAACTCATCCAAATCTCTTCGAACCGTTGATTCTGACGTTTCTAACAAACTAACTAATTTTTCTAGAGAAACTACATGATGTTGATTTAACTCCTCTAAAATCAGTTGCTTCCGCTCTGTTTTTAACACTGAATCACCTCCTGTTATCGTTTACACTATTCATTCTATCACACTTTCTTTCAAAGTCAAGCGCTTTTTGTCATTTTCTTTCAAAATCTATCATTTTTCTTATTTCCAAAATTTTTATTGCAAGATAAGAGCCTTTATGGTAGACTATTTGAGTAAGTATTGGAAGATTACTCAAGAGGCTTAAGAGGCCGTGTTGGAAACGCGGTAGGCGTATAACAGCGTGCGTGGGTTCGAATCCCATGTCTTCCGTAGAAAAAAGAAAAACTGCACCTCAATGCAGTTTTTTATCGTTCTAAGAACAATATCTAGAAATGAAAGGCTGAGTTACTCTAACTATCACACCATATTTTTCTGTATCCTTCCCTATCCTAGAATCACTTTGATTTCATCAAAAAACAAGTAGTTTATTTTGACTACTTGTTTTTCTTCTAAATCTTGTGATTAGATATTGCTTTTATCTTTTTTATCTGAAGATTTGTCTGTTGATTTATCAGTGGATTTGTTTGAAGATTTATCAGAAGACTTGTCTGTTGATTTATCATTAGACTTAGTTGAGTTTTTACGGACAATTTTATCATAACCTTCTGTATCATCAAGCAACTCTGTTGCCAAAGTACGGTAATCTTCTTGAGAAATCAGCCAGTTTCCATCCTTATCCTTTGTTAATTTGATTTCAGTATCAAAATCACCAGTAGTGAAAGGTGTATGAGCTAAGTTAGGGTCAACGTCACTGTAGGTTGAGAAATCTTTCTTAAATAGATGCTCAAAAATCCAGTAAGAAACCAATGTTTGGTAACGCTTGATGTCAACGTTTGAACCAGCTTGATTGTATTTACCTAGGTTATCAACACCTCCAATAAGAGTAGTGAGAACTTCCCTTGTAGATGAAGCCAATCCTTTAGAGTGTAACTTCTTAGAGTTGAAAGTAACAGTCGCTGTATTTCCTGATTCATCAACCTTCACGTCTTTAACAGTGTAAGAACCGATATCTTGATATAATCTACGTCTCATCTTCAAGAAACCTGAAATGGTTTCTTCTGGAGTTTCTACAGGGAAATCTTTGTGCCATTGTACTGAATAGGTAGATGCAGGTGAAAGCCCTTCTTCTTTGATTTTTTCACTTGTTTGTACAGCAAATACTGCCTCACTCCATTTTTCATAAGTGTCGCCATAAATCTTCTTAAATCGAGCAGAGTCGCTAGTAAGAACTGAGTCTAAGAGAATCTCAGCATCTTTTGTAACTTTTTCTTTAACTTCTGCAGCTTCATCTTTCTTCTCAACTTGTTCCGTATTCTCCTTGTTATCAGAAGAAGCTTCAGATGACTAATTAGAAAATACAGAACATGCACCCAAGACAACTGTTGAAAGTGCTAAGATACTTAGTAACTTGATCTTTTTCATGTTTCACCTCTTTATGAAAATTTACTCTTGGAGACTACCTCCAAGGATAGTTGTTTAGAAAAACACTGGGTTTATCTAACGGAGAATGGGGGATTCGAACCCCCGCGCCAGTTACCCGACCTAACGATTTAGCAAACCGTCCTCTTCAGCCTCTTGAGTAATTCTCCACTAACATACTAGAATAAATAGGATACAACGAAGGATACAATTTGGAAAAAATCTACTGTATACCTGTTCATAATGGAGCCGGTGGGAGTCGAACCCACGTCCAAACACCTGCCAACATATTTGTCTACAACCATAGGTTATGTATTGTTTTAACAGTCCCTCGACACATAACTCAAGCCTAGGAACTGCGAGTCTATTAATCTCTTACCAAACCACTAGACAAGGCTTGATCGTATCTCGCTAATCATAAGACCTGTCATTGAACACGAGCAATCCAAATCAGGTCACGCCTGCTGGTTTTTAGGCAGCTAGAGCGTAAGAAGTGTTATTTTTTGCAGTTATATTTAACTGAGCGTTTACGTCGCCACACGGGTTGCAAAATATGCCTCATAATGCCTGTCGAATCCGTAACGACCCCAGGATGTTAGAACTATTATAACCTATCTTCAAAAAAAATGCAAAATCAAGCCAATTCTTTAGAACAGATACGTTTTCAAAGCATCTGATAATGCTTGATAACCGGCTACACTTAGATGGAGGCCATCCGTTGTATAGGTTGATTGAAGTTGCCCTTCTGAATCTGTCAAACTATCATAAATCGGCACAAAATCTACCTGCATATAGGCGGATGCTAGAGCCTCATAGGCTTGATTCCATTCTCTGATCTTTTCATTGGTACGAATATATACTGTCTGCTTGTATTCTTCTCCTTCATTGACTGGCAGAATAGAAACAAGCTTTATTTGTGACAGCGGATAATCTCGGTTGAGCGATTGAATCACACCTTCAAGATTATCCAAGGCTTCATTCATGGGAATATCTTTTCCGATATCGTTTGTCCCAATTAAGAGAACAATTTGATCGACAGCATCACCATAAAGATGAGCATCCAAATTCTCTAATAAAAGCCTCGTCTGGTAACCTCGGATGCCTCGATTAACAATCGTCTTGACAGTCCCGAGTAACTCTTGCAAAGGGTAGTATTCTACAATCGAATCGCCGATAAAAATCATATCTGGTTCTAAAAGAGAAATCTGATTGAGTTCACGATACTTGGTTTGAATCTTTGCTTGCTCTTTTAGAAGCCAATTTTCTAATAACTGTACTGCCACCTTATCCCTCTTTCTCTAACCACTTTTCTAGAATCTGATAAACGCCCCCTTGGCTGTTAGCTGGAGCTAGGGCTGTTGCAACTGCCTTGGCCTCATCATCAGCATTTTCCATAGCATAGGCAATTCCAGCCATCTCCAACATCTCAACATCATTTTCGCTATCACCAAAAGCCATGATCTGTTCTGATGTCAAATCCCAGCGCTTGAGTAATTCTTCCAATCCCCAAGCCTTGTGAACACCAGCTTGCAGGATATCAATACAGCCATAACCGCTAGAAACAGCCCTTACACGACCATCAAAGAGATCATTGATTTCCTGCAAAACTGAACTAGAACGTTCTTCACCAACGACCATGCTCATCTTTAGAACTCCTCCAAAGAGGTCTGAGTTTAGCTCATCCACAAAATTGGTCCTTTGGTAAAGTTTTTCAATCATCTCTGGAGTCATAAATTTTTCCAGGTCTGTAAAAATCGTTCCTTCCTTGACAAAACTCCCATTCATACTGGTAACGACGAACTGATCTCGACACTCTCTCCCTTTAAAATGAAGGAGAGCCTTGTCAACCATAGAATCATCCCAGGTCTGAGCTTGAAGTAATGTATCATACTCAAATATCCGAGCACCGTTAGCAACAACCAGAACTACTCGACTCGCCAAGTGTTCTAATAATTGCCTCATCCGATGGACTTCATTCCCTGTCGCAATGACAAAACGGATATCCCTTTGATCCAGCTGATCTAAAATCTTTTCCAAGCGAGGTAGATCTAGCTGCCCCCTCGGGTCTAGCAAGGTTCCATCCATGTCTGTTGCAATCAATTTAATCGTCATCTCATCTCCTTTAGGGCGAGTACCTACCACTTCAACCCTACATGTTCATTCATTTCTTTATAGGCCATGTCAATTCGTTCCTTAGTCGCCTCGTCCAACTTGTCACGGTGACTGCCTCCCTCGATGAAGTCCTCTAGGATATAGGTCTGATAGAGGAAAAGCGGATAGCCTTCTGGAGAGTAAGTCCCTTTGGGTGTTCGATTGACCCAAGTAGGATGCGCTTTGGCAGCTTCAATCCTTGTCTTTCCATCTTTTTTCTTAATGGTCACATCCATGAGAACACCGCGCTCCGTCCACTTGGCATTTTCCTCATCTTGCATGGTTTCAATGCGTTGATTTGAGAGGAAATTCCCCATGGAATAGATGATCAGTTTTTTGTCACCATCTTTTTCAACCGTTTCAGCAGGTTCAACGACATGAGGATGCCCTCCAAAGATAATATCAGCTCCCCAGTCAATCATCTTGTGGTACAGTGTTTTCTGTTCTTCCGTTGGTTCTAGCTGGTACTCAATTCCCATCTGAGGCATGATGACAGTAATATCCGCCTCCTTCTCAGCACGCTCGATTTCTGCCTTCATCTTATCTTCATTCAGGTCAGAAAGATAGCGATTATAGTCCTCTTGAGAGATATACTGCTCAATGCCATTAAAACCGTAGGAATAGGCCAGGAGAGCTACCTTGATACCATTGACTTCCTTGATGACTATAGGGGCTTGGTCACGGGATTCATGTGTGTAGACACCGATGGGTGTCATTCCAGCCTTTTCAATAGCTTGAGCCGTTGAAACCACTCCCTCTATCTGTGAATCTAGGATGTGATTGTGAGCTAGGTCTAAAACTTGATAGCCTGCATCCTTGATCGCATCCATTACCTCACCAGGTGCATTAAAAAGAGGATAACCTGCCAAATAGTGGTCCTTGTTCACAGTTCCTTCAAAGTCACCAATCACTAAATCCGCTTGCTTGAGCCAGGGCTTGACATACTCAAAATTTTCATGAAAATCATAGGTTCCATCTTCTTTAAGAGCTGTTCGGTAGATGGGGATGTGGTAGAGAAGGTCACCATTTGCCATGATACGCGCCGTCGTTTCACCAGACTGATTTTCCTTGGATTGACTGGAAGTACTTGCAGAATCAAGAGTTTGACTACTAGGACTCGTTCCCTTACTACCTTGTACTGCTCGAACTAATAAGTTCCCCCCCATGGATAAGGCAACTGCAAGCAATAACACAATAATAAACTGGGCATTGGTCCAGGATTTATAATTCCGAAAGAAATCCACACTAGTTCTCCACACCCCATAAAGAGAGCCCTGAGACCGTCTATCTTGTCGCTTTTCCATCTTTATTCCCCCCTTGCTTTTACTGCAAGTCTTTTCTTTTATTATACCACAGACAAAAGAGGAATACCGTTTATTATATTATTTTTTAGGAACTTCTGCGGCTTTCTTTCTCGCCTATTTTGTGTTATCATGTAGAGGTAATGAAAGGAGAGAAAATGTCTGCAATAGAACGTATTACAAAAGCTGCTCACTTAATTGATATGAACGATATTATCCGCGAGGGGAATCCAACTCTTCGCGCAGTTGCTGAGGAAGTCACTTTCCCCTTATCTGATCAGGAAATCATCCTTGGTGAAAAGATGATGCAATTCCTTAAACATTCCCAAGATCCTGTCATGGCTGAAAAGATGGGGCTCCGAGGTGGTGTTGGACTTGCTGCTCCTCAATTAGATATCTCAAAACGTATTATCGCTGTTTTGGTGCCAAACATTGTCGAAGAAGGCGAAACTCCAGAGGAAGCTTACGACTTGCAAGCTATTATGTACAATCCAAAAATCGTCTCTCACTCTGTTCAAGATGCTGCTCTTGGTGAAGGAGAAGGTTGTCTGTCTGTTGACCGCAACGTGCCTGGCTATGTAGTCCGCCATGCTCGCGTTACTGTTGACTACTTTGACAAGGATGGAGAAAAACACCGTATCAAACTCAAAGGCTACAACTCCATCGTTGTTCAACATGAAATTGACCACATTAACGGAATCATGTTTTACGATCGTATCAATGAAAAAGACCCATTTGCAGTTAAAGATGGTTTACTAATTCTAGAATAAAGAAAATCCCGTTGCAAGACGGGGTTTTGTGTTATAATAGAGGCATGAAAACAAATGATATTGTCTATGGCGTCCACGCCGTTACCGAAGCCCTCCTTGCAAATACTGGCAACAAACTCTACCTCCAAGAAGATCTCCGAGGTAAGAACGTTGAGAAAGTCAAGGAACTGGCTACAGAAAAGAAGGTGTCCATTTCTTGGACTTCAAAAAAATCCCTCTCTGAGATGACTGAAGGCGCTGTCCACCAAGGTTTTGTTCTACGAGTATCTGAATTTGCCTATAGCGAGCTAGAGCATATCCTTGCAAAAACGCGTCAAGAAGAAAATCCTTTGCTATTGATTCTGGACGGGTTAACTGATCCCCATAATTTGGGTTCAATCTTGAGAACAGCCGATGCGACCAATGTTTCAGGTGTCATCATTCCCAAGCACCGTGCTGTCGGAGTTACTCCTGTCGTTGCCAAAACGGCCACAGGTGCTATTGAGCATGTTCCAATCGCCCGAGTGACCAATCTCAGTCAAACCTTAGATAAACTTAAGGATGAAGGCTTCTGGACCTTTGGAACGGATATGAACGGTACTCCTTGCCACAAGTGGAATACAAAAGGGAAAATTGCCCTCATCATCGGAAATGAAGGAAAAGGCATCTCTAGCAACATCAAAAAACAGGTTGATGAGATGATTACCATACCTATGAATGGGCATGTTCAAAGCCTCAATGCCAGTGTTGCTGCAGCCATTCTCATGTACGAAGTTTTCCGAAATCGACTATAAAAAAGTTTCCAATCAAGTGATTGGAAACTTTTTTCTTAACTATGTTCTGTGATAAATTTGTAAGCTTCTTGACCAGCGATAGCTCCATCTCCAACTGCTGTTGTTACTTGGCGAAGGTCTTTCTGGCGAACATCTCCAACTGCAAAGATACCGTCAACGGCAGTTTTCATGTGATTATCTGTTACAATCCAGCCTGCCTGGTCTTGAATATTCAATTCTTTAACAAAATCGCTAACAGGATCCAAACCGACATAGATAAAGACACCACCGAAGGTTTGCTCTGTCACTTGACCCGTTTTTACATTTTCAAATACGACAGATTCTACTCGGTTTTCACCTTTGATTTCCTTGACAACAGAATCCCAGATAAAGTTGACTTTCTCATTTGCAAAAGCACGGTCTTGCAAAACCTTTTGGGCACGAAGTTCATCTCGACGGTGAACAATAGTGACGGACTTGGCAAAGCGAGTTAAGAAGAGAGCTTCTTCTACCGCTGAATCTCCACCACCGACTACGAGCAAGTCTTGGTCACGGAAGAAAGCTCCATCACAGACCGCACAGTAAGAAACACCACGACTGTTCAGTTCTTCTTCTCCGGGAACTCCCAAAAGACGGTGTTTTGACCCAGTTGCCACGATGACAGTACGGGTTTCGTAAACTTGATCATCAGTGATTACCTTCTTATAGTCACCCTGGTCTTCAATATTTTCAACATAGCCATAAAGATGCTCCACTCCAAGGTTTTCAAGTGGTTCAAACATCTTTTCAGCTAATTCAGGTCCACTGATGTTGGCATAACCTGGATAGTTTTCAATATCAGATGTGTTATTCATTTGCCCGCCTGACAGACCACCTTCAATCAAAGCCACTTTCAGATTGCTTCGAGCAGCATATAAGGCAGCGGTCATTCCCGCAGGTCCAGCACCGACAATAATCGTATCGTACATTTCGATTCCTTCTTTCTTGTTGTAACTTTCTTTATTCTAACTCATTCTTGCTAGTCACGCAAGGATTATGCCTTGAAAACCAAGAGCAAACTCATGACGGCAAAGGATAACACTGGAACGACCAAAACTCCAATCATAATCATATCATAGAGATGAGCTTGACGAGCCTTGGCTGTCTTGTCCACACCAGACATGGCTCTCAATCCAATCCAAATCCCCAGAAAAATCACGACAAGGATGGTCGTTAAGATCAAACTCTCGAAATATAAAGAAAACAGTTGCAGCAGCATGATCTCTCTCGTTTCTATCTTTTTTAAAGAGTAAACTCAGCTAGTCCAACTAACTGAGTTTTCCTTTTTCTATTATATCAAATATAAGTCCGTTTGTAACTAGCGAAGAATTCTTTTGTCCGTTCTTCTTTTGGATGATTGATGATTTCATCCGGTGTGCCAGACTCGATGATTTTCCCTTTATCTAGGAATAAAACCTTGTCTGCCACTTGGGTTACAAAAGACATATCATGACTGACCAAAATCATGGTCTGACCTGACTTGGCAGCATCTGCAATAGACTTTTCTACTTCACCGACCAACTCCGGGTCAAGGGCTGAAGTGGGCTCGTCCAAGAGCAAGACATCTGGTTTCATAGCAAGCGCACGCGCGAGGGCAACCCGTTGCTTTTGTCCACCTGATAAGTGGCGAGGGTAATGGTTTTCACGGTCAGAAAGACCAACTTTAGCCAACTCTTCCTTGGCGATTTTTGTTGCTTCCTCATCCGATAATTTCTTGACAACAACCAAACCTTCCTTAACATTGTCAAGAGCAGTTCGGCGTTCAAACAAATTAAACTGTTGGAAAACCATAGACAACTTGCGACGAAGGGTTAGGATTTCTTCTTGGCTAATCTGAGAAAAATCAACTTTAAAATTGTCAATCTGAATCGTTCCACTATCTGGAGTTTCAAGATAGTTCAAACTACGAAGAAAGGTTGATTTCCCAGCTCCAGATGAACCAATCAAGGCCACTACCTCCCCTTTTTGGATATCCAAGTCCAGATGATCCAAGACAGTCTGTCCTGAAAAGGATTTGCTTAAATTCGAAATCTTAATCATTAACGAAGGTCTCCTTTCACATCTGTTTGCACTGTATCGGGTGCAGAAATAGCCATTTTTCTCTCGATGAAACGACCGAGGCTTTCAATTCCGATATTGACTACCCAATAAACAAGGGCTACGGAGATGAAACGCTCAAAGTAACGATAATCTGCTCCACCCAAAATCTGAGCTTGAGCAAAAACTTCGACAACACCCGCACTAAAGGCTAGAGAAGTTCCCTTGGTCAAACCGATAAGAGAGTTAATCAAAGTCGGTGTCGCTACCACCGCCGCATTTGGAATAATCACGCGACGATAAACTTGAGCACGAGTCATACCCAGACTACGCGCCGCCTCAATTTCACCTGGATTAACAGAAAGGATGGCTGCACGAATCGTTTCACTTGCATAAGCCGCCTCATTAAAAGCAAAGGCCACAATCGCAAAAAGCGCTGCTGGAATCGCATTGATATTGAAACCAGTGCCCCATTGTTGGTTGATAGCTTTCAGTGCCAAAGGAATTCCGTAGTAGGTCAACATAAGTTGAACTAGGATTGGAGTACCTTTTAAGAAGCTAACGAAAAAGGCCTGCAAGGGATATAAAATCCTAACACGATTGATCTTAACAATGGCAAAAATTAGGGCAAGTAGCAAACCAAAGAGTGCACCTCCAAGCGTCAACATCAAGGTTGTAGGCAATTGTTGGACAATCCTTGGAATTCCATCAAAGACCGAACGCAAACTAAAGAGCTTACCATCCGGAATGAATTGCATCAAACTTTGGTACCAATCTGATGCTAAAAATGTTGTAACAGTCATAAAAACATCCTCTCCTGATAATGATTCATTCTATCATACTTCTGCGCGCAAGCAAATTATTTGCTACGGGCTGCTCAGACTTTGTCTATCTTCTAGTTTATCACACTTTAAAACAGGGAGGCTATATATTTTACCTATCAAGGAGATAAATAAAAACTATCTCAAACCTAAGTCCTCATAGGTTTTTCTATAGCCGATTTGTTTAACAGCACCATTCTCCACCAAAATTGGACGTTTCAATAACATACCATCACTCGCTAGAAGCTTGGCTGCTTCTTGTTTTGACAAACTTCCCACCTTATCTTTCAAGCCCAGTTCACGGTATTTGATCCCGCTAGTATTGAAAAATTGTTTCACTTCAAAACCGGAAGATTCCAACCAGTTCAAAATCACTTCTTCACTTGGTGTTTCTTCTACGATGTGGACATCTTGGTATTCCAGTCCAAGTTGATCTAATTCATTTTTTGCTTTCTTACAAGTTGAACATTTTGGGTATTCGATAAATTCTAACATCTTCTTTTCTTTCTATTTTTTATTTTCTTGAAATGCTGCACCTTCATGTCGCAAGAGCCAGGCTTTCTTTTCGACTCCAGATGCATAGCCTGTCAGACGATTGCCTGATCCCAGCACACGATGGCAGGGTACGAGTATAGACCAAGGATTACGCCCCACTGCTCCGCCAATCGCTTGAGCAGAAGCTACTTGCAAGTCTTTCGCTATTTGTCCATAAGTCACTGTCTGACCATAAGGAATGGCCTGTAAGTAAGTCCAGACTCGCTTTTCAAAATCTGTTCCAATAGGAGCCAAAGGTAAGTCAGATAGATTCTGAACACTGCCTTCGAAATAGGTATCTAAATAGGAAATAACCTGGTCTAGGACGGGATGTTTCTTAACTACTTCTATACTATCTCCAGCGATTCCCCTCTCAAAATGAGTTTGGTCCTGTACCCAAATTCCATACAGATATTGCTTGTCAGCAATTAAGGATAAGGTTCCAATTGGCGACGGGTAGAGCATTTTTGCGTACTTTTTCTGCTTCATTTTTTTAATTTCTGATAGGCCAAACGTTCCCCATCAACTGGAACCTTACCAACCTGTTGGAAGCCTAGCTTTTCAAAGATATGCTGCATGGCCTTGTTTTGTGCATGCGTATCTGAACGAAAATCTAGATAATCAAAACCTTCAATCAAGCCTTCTAGGAAAGTCTGAGCAACACCTTGTCCTTGGACATCTGCTGCCACAGCGATACGGTGAAAGACCAGATATTCTGATTCTCCCCCCTGCCAACTCCCTTCATAAATGGCTTCATAGTATTTCTCTGGACTCTTGGTCACAGCAGCATAGGCTAACAGTTCTTCCTCTCCCAATGCCACATAAGCTTGACCAGAGATGATATCATCAATAATGATATCTGCATTTGGATAGCCATTTTGCCACTGGTCGCTACCAGACTCAGCTAAGCACTTTTTAGCATCCTCCATCACCTGCATAATCGCATCTACTTCGTTTGGAAAAGCTAAACGAATCTCCATCTCTTCCCCTCATTTCTAACTAGTTTCTCTCATCATAGCATAATTTAAAGCTTTCTACAAGCAGTTGAAACTTGACTTTTGTTTTTTATTATTTTATAATCTAGTTATTAAAACTAGATAAAAAGGAGTTGGAAATGAAAACTACCTTTTCCTACCCAAAATGGGCAGAAATCCCAAATATTGACCTCTATCTGGATCAGGTTTTGCTTTATGTCAATCAAGTCTGTGCCCCTATCTCTCCAGATAAAGACAAGGGACTAACAGCATCCATGGTCAATAACTATGTCAAACATGGTTACCTGACAAAGCCAGACAAGAAAAAATACCAACGCAAACAGATTGCCCGTTTAATTGCCATCACCACTCTCAAGTCTGTCTTTTCGATCCAAGAAATCGCTCAGACCCTCAATACTCTACAAACTCAAGCGAGCTCAGACCAGCTCTACGACGCTTTTGTGGACTACATGAACCATGGGATTGATCCAGAAAATCCTATTATCCAAACTAGCTGTCAAACGGTTAAACTCTATCATCAAACTCTAGACTTAATCCTTATCAAAGAAGAGGAGGAAATCCAATGAATACCAGTCTAAAACTCAGTAAAAAGCTCAGTTTCGGAGAGGAAATTGCTAATAGTGTGACCCATGCTGTGGGTGCCGTTATCATGCTCATCTTGCTCCCTATTTCATCCACCTATAGTTATGAAGCACACGGATTTTTATCATCTTTTGGCGTTTCTATCTTTGTTATCAGTCTCTTTCTCATGTTCCTCTCATCAACCATTTACCACTCTATGGCCTACGGTTCGACCCATAAATACGTCTTGCGAATCATCGATCATTCTATGATTTATGTGGCTATCGCTGGCTCTTATACGCCGGTCGTATTGACTTTGATGAATAACTGGTTTGGCTATCTGATCATTGCTATTCAGTGGGGAACGACCATCTTTGGCATCCTTTATAAAATCTTTGCTAAAAAGGTCAATGAGAAATTCAGCCTTGCCCTTTACCTGATTATGGGCTGGTTGGTTCTGGCTATCATTCCTGCCATTATCAGTCAAACAACGCCAATTTTCTGGAGTCTCATGGTAACTGGTGGGCTCTGTTATACAGTTGGAGCTGGATTTTACGCTAAGAAAAAACCTTATTTCCACATGAT
>CAUSWL010000010.1:0-36455 GCA_963535345.1 uncultured Streptococcus sp. | reverse complement strand
GAGTAACTTGAATCACTACAAATCACCTTTCAACAAACCTATTATATAACTATTTGAGTTTAATTGCAAGTACGGGCGTTGATTTTCTCTCCCGCTTTTCTACTTTTTCTCCCCCTTTTTATTCATCCATTCTTTTATTTCCAAAGCATATCTCTAGAATCTTTTATAATATCTGCATATTCTCTTCATTATCAAGGTGAAACTACAATTTCAACTCTTTCAGAGTTTACAAAAAAGAGACAGGATAACTCCTGCCTCTAGGCTGATAAACGATTATTTACGACGTCCTGGTCGTTCTGCATAACCATAGTAAGCATCTGCCATGATTTCTTCCATGTCAGCTACCATTGGCAAGCGTGGGTTAGCAGGTGAACATTGGTCTTCATAAGCAAGCAAGGCAATTTCATGCAAGCTGTCTTTCCAAGCTTTTTCATCGATTCCAAAGCCTTTGAAGTTCATTGTGATTCCAACTGCTTCACCAAGATCGTAAACTGCTTTAGCATACGCTTCAACCGCTTCTTCTGGAGTTGAGTGAGGCAATCCAAGCATTCTAGCAATATCTTGGAATTTTTCGTCAGCTTTCCAGTAGTTATACTTAGGCCATGTAGTCGTCTTAGATGGGCGAGTACCATTGTAACGGATAACGTATGGAAGCAAGATTGCGTTTGTACGTCCGTGAACAGTATGGTGAACCGCACCGATCTTGTGGGCCATTGAGTGGCTCATACCAAGGAAGGCATTGGCAAAGGCCATACCAGCCATTGTAGATGCATTGTGCATTTTTTCGCGAGCTTCTGGATCAGCTGTCTTAACAGATTTTTCCAACCATTCAAACACAAGTTTGATTGTTTGAAGGGCGATACCGTCTGTGTAGTCGTTAGCAAAGTTTGAAGTGTAAGCTTCAGTCGCGTGAGTCAAGACGTCCATACCTGTATCAGCAGCGATGAAGTCTGGAACTGACTCAACCAAAGCAGGGTCAACAATGGCAATAGTTGGTGTCAATGAGTAGTCAGCCAATGGGTATTTACGATTGTTTTTCTTATCAGAGATAACGGCAAATGGTGTTACTTCTGAACCTGTACCTGAAGTTGTTGGAATACCAATGTATTTCGCTTTTTTACCAAGTGATGGGAAGCGGAAGGCACGTTTACGGATATCCATGAATTTTTGAACCAAGTCACGGAAGTCGATTTGTGGTTGTTCGTAGAAGAGCCACATTACTTTGGCCGCATCCATTGGAGAACCACCACCAAGAGCGATAATTGTGTCTGGCTCAAATGCTCTCATCACTTCAGTACCACGTTCTACAGTTGTGATATCTGGATCTGGTTCAACGTCTGAGAAGACTTGGACAGTTACACGGTTGCTACGTTTGTTCAATTGGTCAATAATGCGTTGAACAAAACCAAGTTTTTCGATCGATTTGTCTGTAACAATCATAACGCGTTCAATATCTTCACATGTTTGAAGGTATTGGATAGAATTGCGTTCGAAGTAAATTTTTGAAGGAACTTTAAACCACTGCATATTATTTCTACGTTTCCCTACTTTCTTGATGTTTAGAAGGTTGATCGCACTCACATTATCACCAACTGAGTTGTGTCCATATGAACCACATCCAAGTGTCAATGATGGAATGAAGGCATTGTATACGTCACCGATACCACCGAAAGTAGATGGAGAGTTCCAGATAATACGCATAGCTTTGATTTCTGTACCAAAGCGTTTAGCAAGAGCTTCGTCTTTTGTATGGATGGCTGCTGAGTGACCAAGTCCGTTAAACTCAACCATTTGACGAGCTTTTGTCAGACCGTCTTCTGTATCTTCAGCTTTTAGGACAGCGATAACTGGTGACAATTTTTCACGAGTCAATGGTTCTTTTGCTCCTACTTCTGCACATTCTGCAGCCAAGATGTTTGTTCCTTCTGGAACGCTAAATCCTGCTTGTTCAGCAATCCATGCTGCTGGTTTACCAACAATGTTTGCATTTAGTTTAGCACCTGCACAGTTTTTGCTATTAGCTTTCACGCCAAAACAGAATTCTTCAAGAAGTGCTTTTTCTTTCTTGTTTACAAAGTAAGTGTGATATGATTTGAATTCTTCTACAAATTCGTCATACACTTCTTTATCAATGATAACGGCTTGTTCTGATGCACAGACCATCCCATTATCAAATGATTTAGACATAACGATGTCATGAGCAGCTTGACGAAGGTCAGCAGATTTTTCTACATAGGCAGGAACGTTTCCGGCACCTACCCCAAGAGCTGGTTTTCCACATGAGTATGCAGCTTTAACCATAGCATTCCCACCAGTTGCAAGAATAGTTGCAACACCTTCGTGGTTCATTAGCGCTCCAGTTGCTTCCATAGATGGCTTTGTAATCCATTGAACACAGTTTTCAGGAGCACCGGCTGCGATGGCTGCATCGCGAACGATTTGTGCTGCGTGTGCTGATGATTCTTGAGCTGATGGGTGGAAAGCGAAAACGATTGGGTTACGTGTTTTCAAAGCAATCAATGATTTGAAAATCGCTGTTGAAGTTGGGTTTGTTGTCGGAGTGACACCACAGATTACCCCTACAGGTTCCGCAATCTTTGTCAAACCTGTAATTGGATCATCTTCAATAACTCCAACTGTTTTAACTCCACGCATATTGTTCACTACGTGTTCACAGGCAAATAGGTTTTTTGTTGCCTTGTCTTCAAATACCCCACGACCAGTTTCTTCAACTGCGTGTTGTGCAAGGATACCATGTGCGTCAAGTGCTGCAACCGAAGCTTTTGCCACGATATAGTCAACTTGCTCTTGGTTCAACTTGCGCATTTCATCAAGCGCAACCAAAGCTTTTTTCACGAGACCGTCGACATGCTTCTCAGCAGCAAGTTGTTTTTCCTCTGGTGTTACTGTTTTTTTATCAGCCATATTATCCTCCATAGCCTTTAAGGACGTTATCCTTTGTTAATTTTTTCACAAGTTTATTATAACTCTTTTTTTATGCTTTGTAAACAGTTTCATAAGTATTTCACAAAGAATTTTTCTGAGATTGTGATTTTTTTCTCAATATAGCTATGCAATAGAGTTTTGTCTGGACGATTGTGAAATTATGGAAAAAATTTTTTTATTTCACAAAGTTTTTCTAGTTGATAGTTTTTTCTCGAATTTAAGTGAAGAAAGCGTTTTCTTTCCGGACTTTGAAAATAGCCTCCTAACTTGGAGACTACTGTTTTTGCTGAAAAACGCCTTGTTTAAAGGTCCCTTCATAAACGACTTCTTGCTCTGTCGTCAACTTCCCTTGACCTTCAGCCTGACCATTTACAAAATCACCCTCGTATTTCCAGCCATCTTTTGATTGGAAAGTCCCTTTTCCATTAAAGGCTCCATTATTGAAACCACCTGTATATTGGTCTCCATTTTCAAAGGTCAGGGTTCCTTGACCATTCATTTTCCCACGTACCAAGGTGCCATCATAAACAAGAGCTCCACCATCAAGTTTCAGGACACCCTTTTTAGGCGTATTTAGCAGAAATACCGAAAGAGCACAGAGTGCTATTACAACTACTGCAATGAGCTCTAACCTAGAACGAGTTAGGTAAACTCTACACTTCTCATAAAATTGTTTAAGCTTTTCCATTGTCACTCTCATTTTCTAATCGATCTAGCCAGCTTTGACATCCACTTGTAATACGAGCATAGGTTTCCTCAAAATCTCCTGTATACCAAGGATCTGGGACACTCTCAGATGCAAAAGAGTAAATCTTGTACTGTAGTTCCTGAGGACACATGTGACGCAGATCTGAAACGTTTGAAGCATCCATACCGATAATGTAATCAAACGATTCAAAGTCCTCTCTGCCAATCTGAAGCGATGTTTTGTCTTTGTCATACGGGATCTGATACTGCTGGAAAATTCCTTGCGTTCCCTTATGAATCGGATTGCCATGTTCCCATGATGATGTTGCCCGGCTTTCGACGTGGTAATCGCTCGTCATGGACTTCATCACAAACTCTGCCATGGGACTTCGGCAAATATTTCCTAGGCAAACAAATACTATTTTTTTCATCCCTTTTCCTCTCGTCTCATAGAAAAACGGGAGTGACAGGTCCCGTTTTATTCTTCGATTGCTCCGCCTTCGTCAACAACTGTTCCTTCTGGTGTCACAGCTTCTTTGAGTGGCAAAACGGTCTTAATTGCAGCCAATTCAAAAGTCAAATAAACGCCATCTACATCCAGTACGATTGTACCTTTCTCAGTATCTACTTCATCCACTGTTCCGTAAAGCCCACCAATTGTAATGACTTCATATCCTTTTTGAAGCTTGTTCAAGCTTTCCATACGCTTTTGTGCTTGTTTCTTTTGAGAACGTTGCATAAAGAACATCAAGGCGAACATACCTACAAGCATGATTAAAAATGTATATTGCGATTCCATTTTATTCTCCTTTGTATTTTACATAGGACTACTATATCAAATTTCAGCTACTTTTACAAGATTGTACCTTACTTTTATGATGATAAAAAAATCAGAGTTTTCACTCTGATTTTTGTGATTATTTCAAATTTTGAACGACTTTGACTAGATTTTCAACTGTAAATCCATACTCTGCCAATACTTTTGGTGCTGGGGCAGATGCTCCGAAGGTATCAATACCGAGAACGGCACCATCAAGACCAACATATTTGTACCAGTTTTGAGTTGCACCCATTTCAACTGCAACACGACGGCGAACTGCATTTGGAAGGATTTCTTCCTTGTATGCTGCATCTTGTGCATCAAAGACATCTGTTGATGGCATGCTGACTACACGGACTTTTGCCCCTTGGCTAGCCAATTCTTTGGCAGCTGCGACAGCTAGATTGACCTCTGAACCTGTCGCAATCAAGATAGTGTCAAAGTCTGCTGCATTTTCATAGACAACATAGGCACCTTTCGCAACTTTGTCAAAGTCTGTTCCCTCTTCGACAGTCAAGTTTTGACGCGTCAAGACAAGGGCAGTTGGTGTTTTTTCGCTTGTCACGGCAAGGTACCAAGCTGCTTGAGTTTCACGCGCATCTGCTGGGCGGAAAACATTTAGATTTGGCATGGCACGAAGACCAGCTAAATGCTCAACGGGTTCGTGAGTTGGACCATCTTCCCCAACTGCGATCGAATCGTGGGTAAAGACATAAGTCACAGGAAGTCCTTGCAAGGCTGACAAACGGACAGCTGCCTTCACATAGTCAGAGAAGACGAAGAAGGTTCCACCATACACACGAAGTCCACCATGAAGAGCCATCCCGTTCAAGATCGTTCCCATTGCAAATTCACGAACACCAAACTGAATGTTACGGTTCAAGCGATTTGCATCGTCTTGAAGTCCATCTGTTTTGATATAAGTCATGTTTGAGTGAGCAAGGTCCGCTGATCCACCCAAGAAGGTTGGCAACTTAGCAGCTACAACGTTCAAAGCATCTTGGCTTGAATTACGAGTTGCTTGAGAGAAGCCATTTTCTAAAGCTGGGAAGTCTGCTGGAGTCACTTCAACTGGATCGTGTCCGTCGATGATGGCTTCTACTTCTGCAGCTAGTTCTGGGTGAGCTTCTTTATAATCTGCAACTAATTTTGTCCAAGCTTCATAAGCTGATGCACCACGGTCTGCAACATGTTCTTTGAAATCAGCATAAACTTGTTCTGGAATTTCAAATGGTTCATAGTCCCAACCAAGGGCTTGACGAGTTGCTGCAGTTTCATCTGCTCCAAGAGGAGCACCGTGTACAGCATTAGTTCCTTGTTTGTTTGGAGAACCGTATCCAATAACAGTCTTCACTTCAATCAAAGATGGTTTGCCTGAAGCTTTTGCTGTTTCGATAGCAGCATGGATTGCTTCCAAGTCTGTTCCATCTTCAACCAAGGCTGTATGCCAACCGTAGGCATTGTAACGGTCACGAACACTTTCTGTAAAGGAATCTTTTGTCTCACCATCCAAGTTGATGTCATTTGAATCATAAAGAACCACCAACTTGTCAAGTTTTTGCAAGCCTGCGTATGAAGCCGCCTCACTTGAGACACCTTCCATCAAATCTCCGTCTCCACAGATAACGTAAGTATAGTGGTCAAAGATATTGAAACCTTCGCGGTTATATTTGGCTGCTAGGAAGCGTTCTGCTTGGGCAAAACCAGTAGCAGTAGAAATCCCTTGTCCTAGAGGACCAGTTGTCGCGTCAACCCCTGCAGTATGTCCAAATTCTGGGTGACCTGGTGTTTTAGAACCCCATTGGCGGAAGTTCTTGACTTCATCCATGCTAACATCTTCAAAACCAGAGAGGTGAAGAAGGGCATAAAGAAGCATTGAGCCGTGTCCTGCTGAAAGAATAAAGCGATCGCGATTGATCCAGTTTGGTTGAGCTGGATTGATACGAAGTTGTTTTGTGAAGAGGCTATAGGCCATAGGAGCAGCCCCCATAACCACCCCTGGGTGACCTGAGTTTGCTTTGTTGATGGCGTCAATACCTAGAAAACGAATTGCATTAACAGATAGATTTGACATAGAATTTCCTTTCTCTTTGAGGTGATTAATGAATCACACATCCTATTTTACTATTATATGAAAATTATCCGTATAGTGCAACATACGGATAACCTCCAGATAATAATTTACATCATTTGAACAGTTTTTATAGCAAAGCTTTGAATTGGATATTCGAATCTTGCTCGAAGCAATCATCAAATCCACGTGGGTGATGGTATTCTACTAGGTGCTGATCTTGAGGATAAGTGTACTTACCTCCTACTTCCCAGATAAATGGATGGAAGTTGTACTGCAAACGGTCTTTTCTCATCTTCCATAGTTCTAAAATTTCATTGGTTGAAGCCATAAAGTTTGACCAGATGTCATAGTGAACTGGGATAATGACTTTAGCACGCAGATTTTCTGCCATACGAAGAAGATCAATTGAAGTCATCTTGTCTTGGATACCAACTGGGTTTTCACCATAGTTGTTCAAAGCAACATCAATCTTAAAGTCTTTTCCGTGTTTCGCAAAGTAGTTTGAGAAGTGAGAGTCTGCACCGTGATAAATAGTACCACCTGGTGTTTCAAAAATATAGTTAACAGCTTTTTGAGCCATCTCTTCATCAGTAACAGTCAAACCTGCCAATTCTCCACCTGTTTCATCAGCACCGTTGACTGGCAAAGTTACCAAGCAAGTACGGTCAAAAGATTCCACAGCATGAATCTTCATGTCTTTGAGTTCAATGGTGTCACCTGGTTTAACTACAATAATGCGTTCTTTTGGCACTCCCCAGCCTTCCCAGATAAGTCCGCAATGGTAAGGTCCGATGAATTTAACATGTTCCAATTTTGGATTATTCAAAATAGCTGCGGCTGTATAAGGATCAATATGATCGCTATGGAAGTGGGAAACCAAGTAGTAGTCTAACTCATTGATTGCAAATGGGTCAATGACCATCGGTTGAACACGCAAGTTTGGTTGCAATTTACGTACACCTGCCATGTTAGCCATTTGGTGCCCACGGACCATATCTTTAACTTTTTTAGTAGATTTTCCGCGATTTGACCAAAGGTCCATCACAACGTTAGCACCACCAGGTGTCTTAATCCAAGTTCCACAGTTGCCTAGCCACCACATAGCAAAATTGCCTTCAGGAACGACTTCTTCTTCAATTTCTTCGTTGAGCCATGTTCCCCATTCTGGGAAAGTCGCTAGAATCCATGATTCTCTTGTAATTTCTTTTACGTTTGGCATTATGACATCCTCCATTTTTTGTTCAAGTTTTCATTTCATACTTAGTATAACACCCGCCCGAAAATTAAAAAAGACCAAGAAAAACACAGGTTTGTGTTCATCATTGGACTGTCATGTTATAACTCTTCAAAAAAGGACTGGATAAGTAATTCTTGATTTATCAGACTTTGAATCTCCTGCTGCAGTTTCGTTGCGGCACGCTTATCCGGTATATAAGTTGAAATAATGGTTGATAAATTTTCGCTGAAACTTCTGCCGTCTTTTCGAAAAACCTTGTTTTTCAGATAATCAACTATACGCAAGATATCCTCTGCCTCCAAGATAGGATTGACCTTTAAGACAGGGAAGCGACTCTCTAGTTCATCATTTGTTGTAATCACCAAATCCACCAAGGCAATATCCTCAACACTTTTAAACTGTTCTGTTGTGAAAACTGCCCCGATTTGTTCGTTGGGAAGATAGAAACGACATTGTTTGAGCAACAGTTTAGAAACCCCTACTCCTTCGTCACAAACCAGATAAATTTTTTTGGTGGCATTCTGCGAGGATGGAGTGTATTTCAAAAATCCACCAACGTGAATCGTCAGATAAGCAATCTCATCGTCCGTCAAGCGTACAAGCCAGGCTTCCTCCAAAATCTCGGCACATTTTTTGGTGATGATAAAGAGCTCGCTGTACTTGGAACGGATTTGCTTAGTAAGAGGATTTTTAGAAAAGATGCCATAGGTCTTTCTAAACAACAAAGCCTTACAGTGAATCAGCAGGTTACGTAACAAGTCTTCCTTGTTTTCGATTTCCATCTTGGTTTGTGATTCAAAATGCCAAATAAATTCCTCTAAAGTGACTTTCAGCTGGTGAAAGTCTTCGCTTTCCGCATGGACGTCTCTATCCTTTCTATAGGATAAAAGGAGAATGGCCAACAGAGAAATTTCGAGTTCCGATAAAGAAATTTCAAATGTCTCAAAAAGGCGCTCACTCAGCCTTTCAGATACTCTGTACTCTATTCTCTTACGAATCAAGGAAAAATCTTGATCAATATCCTGATGCTTTTCTTGATGACGCGTGATATTATCACAACTTAAAAGCAGATAAGGAAGCACTCGCAACATAAAGGTCACTTCATGATGATTTATTTTTTTCCCTAAATCCTGTTCAACCAGAGGGACTTGCTCCTTGAGAAATTGATGCATTTGTCTAGACAAAAGCAACTCTCCTTGGAATCTATCCTTTATCTTATCTTCAAGAATGGTAACAAAAGCTCCATTTCCTTCCATAAAGATATGGTATAAGAGCGATTGAAGATGCTGAATTTTATTTAAGGGGTGGGCGCTAAGATAATAACCTTGTGATTTACTTACTTGCAGGGTTACCTGATACTGTTCTAGGCTTAACTGGTAACGGATGGTATTGAGATCATTCAAAACGGTGTTCCGCGAAACTTCTGTTAATTCCATCAGTTTTTCGACAGTGATGCGTTCTTTGGAAATTCCAATCCAAAATAACATCATCTGCATGCGTTCTTCCCCGCTCATCACATAATCGTAGGAGTCAACTTCGGATAAAAGTTGCTGACAAGCAAGTCTCTGCTCCTCCGTTAAGTAGATACCAATACGAGGAAGGCTAACAAGGTGGTGTTCAGGATTGCCCAATGCATCATTAATTTTATCAACGTGATAATAGACCTTTCTCCTTGATTGACCCAAATCTTTGGAAATGGTCATAATCGTTTTGGGAGATTCTTGATCCAGGAGGTACATCAATAGCTCACAACTCGTTTTATCTAATACCATCTTATCCTCCTATTATTCGGGACCAATCAATCAAACAGTCTCCCTATCATAGCACTTTAATAAAAATATTTCAATGATAATATTTATCATTGGGCTCGTTTGCTTTTCAGGTTTATTGCAAAAGCGAGGCCTAGATACCTCCAAGCCTCTTTTCAATTGCCCGTTTTTTATTTTTGACCATAGTAGGCATTTGGTCCATGCTTTCTTTGGTAATGTTTTTCCAATATGTGCTGTGGTGCAGGTTCAACTCTTGGATTGATTTGCTCTGTGAAACGGTTCATCTTGGAAACTTCTTCGAGAACCACTGAATGGTAAACTGCATTTTCAGGGTTCTTGCCCCATGTGAATGGACCGTGGTTGCGAACGACAATCCCTGGTACTTCAACCGGATTGAGACCGCGACGTTCAAATTCTTCCAGAATGACCAAACCTGTATCCTTTTCATACGCTACTTCAACTTCATCCTGAGTCAAGCTACGAGCACAAGGAATTGGTCCATAAAAATAGTCGGCATGTGTGGTCCCATAAAATGGAATATCACGTCCCGCCTGTGCCCAACCCACTGCTTCTGTCGAGTGAGTATGAACCACACTACCAATGGTAGGCCAAGCTTTATATAATTCCACGTGAGTTGGTAGGTCGGAAGATGGTCTCAAATCACCTTCAAGTACCTTCCCATCCAAATCTGTCACCACCATGTTTTCAGGAGTCAATTTATCATAATCTACTCCCGATGGCTTGATAACAATCACGCCTAGCTCACGATTCACTTCTGAGACATTGCCCCATGTGAATTTAACCAAGCCGTGTTTAGGAAGAGATTGATTAGCTTCGCAGACACGCTTTCTCATATCATTGATTACTTGATTCATCTTACATCAAACCCGCTTTCTTTATTAATGGGTAGAGGAAATCTTGTGCTTCTTTGATAGCCACTTTGGTTTCTTCTACTGTTTCACAGTTTTCAGACCACATCTCGATTAGGAAAGGACCATTATAGTTGGTCTTTTTCAAAATATCAAAAGCTGCTTCCCAGTTGACGCAGCCAGTTCCAAAAGGAACATCTCGGAATTGTCCTTTTGAAGTTTCGGTCACGGGATAGGTATCCTTGAGGTGGAGGGCTGCAAGGGCATGGTGCCCGATATAAAATTCACTGTAAACGTCATTATGCCAAGCTGAGACATTACCAATATCTGGATAAACAAAAAGATAAGGTGAATCAATCTCTTTTTCAACAGCCAAGTACTTTTCAATGCTATTAATAAAAGGATCATCCATAATTTCAATAGCTAAGATGACCTGAGCTTCCTCCGCCCAGACACAAGCTTGTCTGAGGTTTTTGATGAAACGTTCACGTGTTTGAGGGGACTTTTCCTCATAATAAACGTCATAACCAGCTAACTGAATCGTACGAACTCCCAAATCCTGAGCTAGTTCGATACATTTTTTCATCAGTTCCAGCGATTTTTCTTCTAGAACTGGATCGTTTGAACCCATTGGATAGCGACGATGACCTGAAAAACAGATGGACGGAATTCGGATTCCTGTTTCATAGATGGCTTTCACGATTTCCAATCGTTCTTCCTTGCTCCAATCAAGACGAGCCAAACGTTCATCACGCTCGTCAATCGACATTTCAACAAAGTCGAAGCTCAATTCTTTTGCAAAATTCAAGCGTTCCAACCAAGTAAAATGCTTGGGTGTAGCTTTTTCATAGATTCCAATTGGACGTGCCATAGATTACCCCCAAATTCGTTTGATTTCGTCCTTAAAGGCACGTGCTGCGCCTGCTGGATCTGCTGCCTCGGTAATTCCGCGACCTGCGATAAAGGTAAAGACATCCACTCCTTCAAAGAGTTTGAGTGTGTCCACATCCAGTCCTCCCGTAACAGACACACGGAAGCCCATATCAATCAATTTTTTGACCTTGTTTAGATCTTTTTCGCCCCAAGTTTCCCCAGCAAGCAGGGCATCACGAGATTGGTGATAGATTGCTTGGGAAATTCCCGCATCAAGCCAGAGTTGAGCCTGTTCAAAAGTCCAGTCTCCATAAAGTTCGATTTGGATTTCACCTCTATCTCCACGTTCAGCTGTGATGGCTTTAAGAGCAGCTTCCATAGTCGGAATGGTTGCACAGCAGATACAAGTCATCCAGTCCGCTCCACGTACAGCATTATTCTTGGCAACCGTTCCACCAGCATCCGCACACTTGGTGTCTGCAACGATGATCTTATCTGGGAAAAGGCTACGCAAGACTTCTACTAATTCGCTCCCTACTTGAAGTAGGCAAACAGTACCAGCTTCGATGATATCCACTTCATGACCAACAGCTACAGCAGCCTTAATGGCGCCTTGCAAATCTGAATGGTCTAGTGCAACTTGTAAATTTGGTATTCTTTTTGTCATCTTCCTACTCCTTTTTAGCTTTCCAAGTCCAAGCCTTCGAGGTATGGACTATTTTTTGATTCTTCAATCATATCCAAAACTTCTTCTTTGCTCTGGCATCCTTGTAAGCGGGCAATGGAATCTTCCAACTCAAACAAGGCAATAATTTGTGGAATCGCTACACTTGTATGAATCTTTGAGCTTGTCGCAGCCAAAGCTAGTAAGACGGATACTTCTTTTCCATCTGAAAAAACAACTGATTTTTGCAAGGTAATCAGTGAAAAAGCATCCCGCTGAACACCTGCCTCTGGCCTAGCATGGGGCATAGCCATCCCTGGCATTAAAATATAGTAGGGACCATATTCTTCTGTTGACTCAATAATCGCATCATAGTACTCTGGTAAAATTGCGCCACTTTCAATCAAGGGTTCCACCGCTAACTTAACTGCTTCTTTCCAATCAGCCGCCTCAAGTCCCAATCGAATTGAATTATTTTCAATCAAAGCCTGTTTTAAATTCATAGTTGCCTCCTTTATGTAAAGAGGGACTAGGACAGAACCCAGTCTTCACAGTTTCTGTCCAGCCCCCTCCAACCTTCTATAGTGCCTGACTGAGTTTTTCAGTGATTTCTTTATCATCCATCAAGTTGTCAAGCCCAATTAACTTCCCATTTGTTCTCCCTTCCAATTCTTGGATCAGGTGAAGAGAGGCGATAACGATATCATAGCCAGCTGCCAAACTTTTAGCTTCGCCGACACTGCATGAGTTTACTGTAAAGTCTGTTTGGTTTAGCTTGCGGAGCGCATTTTCCACCTTCATCTTGATAACCATTGATGAACCCATACCATTTCCACATGCTGCTAATACTTTAACCATTTTATTTCTCCTTTTCTAAATTCTAAGCTTCTTCTTGTACTTCGCCGTTATAGTATTTTTCTTTATCTTTAGCTTTGGCAAATTGAATTTGAGGAATGACAAGCAAGAAGAGGCAAACAAGCACATAACCAATAATACCAAGGTATTTGAAGATGTAGCCAAATCCAAGCCATGGGAATTCAAAGTCGATATTTCCATGGTAACCACCATAAGCCGCCAAGTCGAGAAGGGCTACGCAAAGAGCACCAAGGGCAACTTGAAGTACACCTGAGATAAAGGACAAGATAACTGCCGCTTTCCAACCACCACGTTTATCAGCGTAAACGGCGATAGCTGCATTATCAAAGAATACCGGTACAAATCCTGTGATGATAAGGATAGGATTTTTGAAGACGATGAGTAGAACGATTGTAATCAATTGACCAATCAAACCAAAGGCAAAACCTGACAAAACAGCGTTTGGAGAGCCAAATCCATAAGAAGCTGCAACGTCCACCGCTGGGAATGAACCTGGCAAAAGCTTACTTGAGATACCTTGGAAGGCATTTGTCAACTCAGATACGAACATGCGGACACCTTGCATCAAGATAAACAAGTAAACTGAGAAGGTGAAG
This sequence comes from uncultured Streptococcus sp., assembly GCA_963535345.1. Lineage (GTDB taxonomy): Bacteria > Bacillota > Bacilli > Lactobacillales > Streptococcaceae > Streptococcus. The sequence goes on along the minus strand of CAUSWL010000010.1, from coordinate 23,044 downwards.
GCTGTTTGGATAATATACATGAAGAAGTCTTGCTTAGCAGGATTGAACAAGGTTCCTGAAGTGATTACTTCTTTATTTGACATGATTTCTGGTCCCAAGATCAAGAGAATAGCACCAAAGAAGACCAGCATCAAGGTCGCAGAGGCAACTACTGTATCATGAAAGATAGAGAGGAATTTAGGCAATTTAATATTGTCTAGACTTTCTTCCTTCTTACCAAAACGTCCTGCGATTTTATCTACAAACCAAATAGCAAATTGTTGTTGGTGACCAATCGCAAAGCCACCCCCACCAGTCAAACGTTGAGTTGCTTCAACAGTCATGTTTGAGCTAATTGCCCAGTAAAGTCCACAGATAATTCCGATAGCCGCTGTACCGTAAGCATTGCGCAATTGTGGAACCAAGAAGAGAACCATAAGAGAAACAGTTGCTGCTTGTTGCACCATGATATGCCCTGTGATAAAGAGAGTTCTCACTTTGGTGAGTTTACGGAAAGCCACTAGCAGAATATTGACCCCGAAACCGATCAAAAGGGCTGTTGTTGCAGTTCCGACAAAATCAGGAAACTCAGCTGCAATTTTGTTATTTGCGGCTGCTAGTCCAAAGTAAGGGTCGATAACTGCCGCACCAATTTGAAATTTAAAGTTGAGCGCTGCCAAGATCGGACGGAAAGTGGTAACCAAGCCTCCCGCACCAACGTTCAGCAACATATAACCAACTGTCGCTTTTACAAATCCTGAAAAGACTTCATGAGCTGGCTTTTTCAAAAGCGCATACCCAATTAGTACCAAGAGACCCACGAAAAATGCGGGATTCTGCAAAATATTGCTAGAAAACCAATTTAGAACACTTGAAATGACTTCCATAACTGTTCTCCTTTATTTGAATTGTTTTTGTAACTTTATTATATATTTTGAAAACACAAACAAAAAGACCAAGAATTACACAGCGGACTGTTCACTCTTGGACTGAACGATTTATGATATTTTTGAGAAATTTTACTTCCTCGTCACCTCATAGTAAGGAAGTAGGCGAGTATAAGTTTCTTCTAATTTTTCTAAAATCTCTGCTAATGTTTGATTTTCAATAAAAGAAACATCCGACTTTACCAAAACTTTACGGATTTCCTGATTGCGTACCTTCTCGCGTAAAGTGCGACGGTTCTCCTCAGTAGCCTCCACCTTATGACTTTCCCCATTTGAGTAGACTAGATAATAAATTCCTTCTACCACTGGAAGTTCTAAAACCTTGGCTTGCTTGTCTAAAGTCTGTTCATCTTTCTTGCGCTCAATGAAGCTGACTTCTAAGGAAATCCCAAAATCTGAGGGTTTCCCATACAAACGCAGCGCCAACATGGGTTCTGTTACCTGCCCCTCTCTCTGTAGATAGGCCCAGAAATGCGGTCGCAAGCGCTGCGCTTGATTCATCCACTGACTAGTCTGTTGAAGTTGCCATTCTGGATGACTTGCTTGGAAGTCCTTGGCCAGATTTGTAAAAGCCTTACGAGCCTCCTGGCCTTTGTGGCGCAATTCCAGCATCTTCTCTCGCTCATCTCCAGACTTATCTGGATTACGATACTGGATCCCCGCGTAAGATAGATAGTTTCTGATGGTTTCCATCATCGGTCTTTTCTCCTTTTTTCTAGCAAAAAATCAGGTCAAGCCTGATTTTGTTTATTCTGTATCTACGACAACATAGCGATTTGGCTCATCACCCTCAGAATAACTGGTCACTCCATCCATGCGTGAAATAATGCGATGGATAATCTTGCGTTCGCTATTCGACATTGGATCTGTTTGCTGGCTACGACCTTCCTCCAAAACGCGATTCGCTAATTTTTGAGCGTAGGTTTGCAAGACTTCTGCACGGTGTTCAACATAATCATTGACGTTAATCGTAATGTAGAAAGTTCTTGAATAGCGATTATAAAGGTAATTTTGCGCCAATAGTTGAAGAGCTTTCAAGACTTTTCCGTGATAGCCGATAATACGGCCTGGTTCATTCGTGTCAATTTGAAGATTGATGGTGCGGCGATTGTAGTCACTTGAAATCGTCCCTTCAACATCCATATCATCTACAATGGTTTGAACGTAGTTAGCTACTTCAGTTGCCACTTGTTCGATGTCATAACTTGGTTCTACTTTCAAGCCTAAATCTTCCAAAGATTGGCTTGTTGCTTCCTGCGTTTCAGTTTCTTTTTCTGGAGCAGATTCCACTTCCTCGGCAGTATCCTCTGGTTCCAAATCATTTAAAATTGAAATATGACCTGTTTCTTCCAAAATCGTGCTGGCATGTTTTTCATTTTTCAGGATTTCAGCCTTGACCTCTTCAGAAACACCTTGACCTTCTTCTTCAATCTTCTTAATCGCTTCAACTACATGCCCCAAATCAACAGTTGCTTCACTTACTGTTTTCACGGGTTCATTTTTTTCATTGACTTCTTTTGGAACCCCTTTAATGGCCTGCTGATTGGCTTTGATCACTGTCGTTTCACTAATCGCTTCGATATCAACTTGAGCCGGCTTCTTACCAAACAAGCCTAAGAATCCTTTTTTCTCTTTTGAAACGACCTTGATGTGGGCCTTCATTCTTGGAATGTCTAATTCTTTCAATCCTTTTTGGATTGCTTCTTCAACCGTTGAACCTGTAAATAATACCATTACCAGATTCCTCCTTATTTTTTCTTTTTCTGTGCTTTTTTCAAAGCTCTTCTCTTCTTGCCTTCTAAATCTTTTTCTGCTTGCGCCACTGCTTCTCTTTCAGCAATAATCTTGAAAGGATTGTTCAAAAAATAGGTTTGCAGAACTTGGTAAGCATTGGATACGGCCCAGTACAAGGCTACACCACTTGGGGCGGAGATGGCAAAAACAAAGATCAATACAGGCATACCATACATCATCCCTGTCGTAGCTCCACTTTTTTCGGACAAAGCTTTATTCGATAACCAGCTACTCAAGAAGGTAAAGACTGCCGCCAAAATCGGAAGGACAAAACTTGTATCTACTCCTCCCAAATTAATCCATAAAAAGTGACCTGTTTTCAAAAAGTCTACTCGACTCAAGGCTTGAAAGAGCGCCAAGAGAACCGGCATTTGTATTAAAATTGGCCAGAGAGAGGATGAATGTTTGATTCCTAACTCTTTATAAACCTTACGCATCTCCTGGTCTAGCTTGGTTCTACTTTCCATATCACGACCTGGGTATTGCTCTCGCAAAGCCTTGATGCGCGGTTGAGCCTCTTGCATTTTTCTAGAGGCAACCATCTGTGTCTGAAAGACCGGCAATAAAATCGTCCGGATCAAAATCGTGAAGAGAATAATCCCCACTCCGATACTAATATCAAAGGACAAAAAGCGGATAATTTCAGCAAAAAAATAGACGAATTTGCTCCAAAAGTCTGTCGAATCTGCTGTTATATCGCTAGCTGTACCATTTGTTGCACAGGCTGTCATGATAAACAAGGACAGGCCCAACAAACTAGTCAACTGTAGTTTCTTTTTCACTCCCATTTCCTTCCTGGTAAATCTTTGATAATTTTAATACGTGGAGTAGATTTTTCTCCATCTCTGCGTATCCCAAGGTTTCGACTCCTTTTCGAGCAATGACAACAAAATCAACGTTTTCTTCCAGACTCCCTTTTACATTCTGGATAATATGTCGAATTCGTCGCTTAATTTGATTTCTAGTGACCGCATTCCCCAGTTTTTTGCTAACTGATAGACCTACTCGAAAATGTTTTTTCTGGTTTTCTAGTTGGTATACAACAAATTTGCGATTGGCAAAACTTGTCCCCTCCTTGAAAATCGCCTTAAAATCTTTCTCTCTTTTTACACGAAAGTTTTTCTTCAAAACTCAACTCCATCTATTAAATTACTACTATTATACCATATTTTTTGAAAAAGCCAATAACAGCAAGGTTTTAGACATTTTCTACATAAAAAAAGCTGGAAAATCTCTTTCCCAACTTCTTTTTACAATCAAATTTTACGTGTATTTACTTATTTTTTCAAGCGCTCAACATCGCGTGCAATCACCAATTCTTCATCTGTTGGAATAACCAAGACACGGATTTTCGCCGCATCAGTTGAGATATCTCCCGTTACACCAAAGACGTTCTTTTCTGGATCCACATCACAACCAAACCAAGAGATACCTGAGATGACATCTTCACGTACGTTTGCAGCATTTTCACCGATACCTGCTGTGAAGATAATCGCATCTGCTCCATTTAGGACTGCAAGATATTGGCCGATATGTTTTTGGATACGATCAACATACATTTCATAAGCCAAAGTTGCATCATGGTCTCCTGCTTCCATGGCAGCAATCACATCACGCATATCGCTTGACTGGCCAGAAACTCCCATGAGCCCTGATTCACGATTGAGAACGCGACTAATATCTTCAGGGGTATTGAAATCCTCTGTATATTGCATGAGATAAGGGATGATAGCAGGGTCAATATCTCCTGTACGAGTTCCCATCATCACACCTCCAAGTGGTGTGAATCCCATAGAAGTATCCACAGACTTCCCACCCTTAACAGCTGTGATAGAAGCCCCGTTACCAATATGGCAGGTAATCAATTTCAAATCTTCTAGAGGACGGCCCAAAAGTTTCGCTGCTTCTTCTGCGACAAACTGGTGGCTTGTCCCGTGGGCACCATATTTACGAACCTTGTTGTCTGTGTAGTATTTAGTTGGTAGAGGGTAGCGATAAGCCTTCTCTGGCATGGTTGTGTGGAATGAGGTATCAAATACGACAACACTGGTAATATCTGGCAGCAATTCCTTAAATGCGCGAATTCCAGCTGCGTTAGCTGGATTGTGAAGAGGAGCCAACAGTCCCAATTCCTCAACTTTTTCTAACACATCTCCCTCAACAACTGTTGATTCCTTGAAATATTCACCACCTGCAACGACGCGGTGGCCGACACCTGTAATTTCGTCGTACCCTTTGATAATGTCAAAACGAATCAAGTCATCTAATAAAATTTTAACGGCTTGTGTATGGTCTTCAATATCAAGAATTTGTTGCTCCGAACGACCGTCAAATTTTACTGTTGAGATCGAATCCTTCAAGCCAATACGTTCAATCAAGCCTTTCGCCAATACAGTTTCTTCTGGCATTTGGTATAGTTGCCATTTCAAGCTTGAGCTTCCTGCATTGATTGCAATTGTTTTTGTCATAAGATGATACCTCTTTTTAAGCGTTTTCATCTATTATAACAAAATCTCTTTTATATTTCAGTACCTTTGCTCCAATTTTGAAAATTTTCTTTAAAGGTCAACAAAACTGACGGATCTTGCAAGCTAGTAAGAGGGTAGACAAAGGGTTCTATTTCCTTGTCTCTTTTCTTCTGTAAGACAAAAATACTTTTAGCTTGGCTTGCAGTTGAGAAAATATCCTCTGGCAGAGCGATGATAGCAGCCAGACTCACTTCGTCTTTGAGCCACCCTTTTAATGAGTCACTTTGAGGGCTGGTCAATAAATCACTCGGAGCTAGAAAAATAGCATAGCCATTTGACTTAAGGTACTTGAAGCCTTGTTCCATCAGCAAATGGTGGGCATAGGTATGCTCTTGACTAGAAGCCACTTGATAGCGAGAAGCGATGGCATCGTCTGGGTAATAGCCTACAGGCAAGTCGCTGATGACCACGTCGCTTTCTTTAAGCATTTGCGGACGAACGGCATCTCCTTGGACAAAACCAGCCTGCAAACCAATCACATCTGCCATACTGGCTGCCAAATCAATCAGCAAGTCATCCACTTCGATTCCCAAGTAATCTACTTTTTTAGCAAGAGAAGTCAAGAAAGTAGCCCCCAAAATCCCCATACCAGAACCTATTTCGAGGATGCTAATTTCCTCTTGATCCAGCAACTCTTCCACAATAAGTACCAAGAGGAGGGCAATGGCATCCGGCGTAAACTGGTGATTGGCCTGTAAAGGCTCCGTTTGTCCCGCCTTCATCAAGAGAAACTGGTAGGTCTTGAGCCACTCTTCCTTGCGAAGTGCTAAGCGCTTAAGGGCTTGATTGTTCTCCTTGACCTGCTTTTGCTCAGTCTCGCCATCTAGATAAATGCTGTTTTGCTCTACTAAGGCATCATAAAAGTTGGTCGCCAAATCACTTTGGATGACTTGGACATTCTCTAGTAAATACGTATAAGCTTGTTCAATTTTTTCAAAATCCATATTCCTATCTTATCAAAATTCCCCTATTTTTTCCATCTGAAGAGAAAAAATCACTGCTTTAGTCAGCGAGTGATTTTTGGGCTATAGTTAAAAAGAGCTCTGCGTAATTTCCGAGGAAAAGACCTTCAGCACTATAGAGAATCTGACTACCAATGCTCGAAAAACCAAACTGGGCGAGCTTGGTTTCCAGTTCAGCTAAATCAAAACCATGGTGGTTGGTATCTGTCTTGACAAAATCAGCAATGAAAACTTGTCCATTCTCCCTAAGATGATAGTGAAACATGGCAAGAGTCGCATCTAGATCAGGCATATGATGAAGAACCCGACTGACAACAATCAGGTCAAATTGCTGTTCCAAGGGATTTGCCAGTAAATCCTGCTCCAAAAACTGGATATTCTTGATGTCTTGTTGCTCTGCTTTCAAACGGGCTTGCTCCAGCATTTTCTCCGAGATATCTACAAGGGTAACCGACTTGGCCTGCTTGGCTAGGGGCAAAGCTAATAGACCTGTCCCACCACCGAAATCCAGAATTTCTTTGTCTGATAGAAGAGCGATCTGTTTTTCAACTGCTTGACAAACCAAATTTGCAAGAAAGATATTTTTGGGCGAATCAAAAGTTTCTGCTTTGTGATTAAAATCATGTTTCATGCTTTTAGTTTAGCACAAAGAAGTTGAATTGACTAGGATTTGTCTTTCTTTTCAGACTTTTCTTCTGATTTTTTCTTCCCTGCTTGATTGCTTGAATCAGTCGCTACCTCTTCCTTTTTAGCTGTTCTCTTTTCTTGGGTTTTCATCTGAGGAAAGAGAAATTCATAGTTGCCCTTATTCATACGAACACTTGTTGCAAAACCTGTTTTCGTATTGTGATACCTGACTTTTCCTAAGTTAAAGACTCGTTCTCCACTTTCTTGTTCAACCTTATCTTTACTTCGCTTGGCCATAGCAAAAGCTGCCAACTTTTCTTTGTTTAGGGCAAAGTCTTTGTGATGGGCGACTTGCCGATTCAAATAAAACTGCAACAAAAGGCTAAAAATGGCTGCCATGGTGACTGCATATAAGAGAACGCCTGCCTTAACTTTTTGCTTTTTCCACACGATAGATGAACTCCCTTTCTAAGCCTTTTTGAAACTGGAAACGGAAGCGAACCAGTTGATTTCCCTCTGTAATTTGAGCTGATTTAAGTCCATAAACCATAGGTTGGTAGCCCCGTCCGCTGGCATCGGTCTTCCGAAAATCATCCGATTTTGATTTCCCTATAGAGATATCCTTACCATCCTGTTTCATGTAGAGGCGATTGCCTTCTACCTTTTCAAACTGCGAACGCTCTAACTCTGCCTCCAGTTGATCCACAAACAAGAGCCACTCTTTTTGCTCGCTTTGCTGCTGGTAACGAACTTCTGAAATGAGGAGCTGACTCATAGCTTGAAAAAGTAGCAAACCTCCGCTAATGACGATAAGGGCAATCAGAGATTCTAAAAGAGTGAAAGCTCTTACCTTACTGCTCTTTAAGATCGAGCAATTTCTCTGAACCATGGTAGACCTCCAATCCTTTTTCACTAGCAAATACCTGAATCTCCACTCCATTTATGTTTACCTGATTTTGCCCTGTTTGCAGAGCCATCTTCGCCACACGCAAGACTTCTTCCTTTTGCAAGATTTCTGCCTCTTCTTGTCTATTTTTCTGAATTTTCCCCAAAAGAAGGGTCGCAATGCTGGCAAACACAGCCAAAGCTACTACTGCTTCTAGTAAGATTACTGCCCTAATTTTTTGTTTCCTTAATGCGTTTAATTTTTCCATTTCCTAGATATAATTGATAGCGAATCGCTCCTTTACTGGTCTGAAATTCAACCTTAGCCAGAGATCTATTTCCACCAGCTCGGTCAAATGTGATACTTTGTCCCGATGGTGCCTGAATCCCTTTGGGAACAGTCAATTTTTGACTGCCATCGCTAATGGTCTTTCCGTCTATGCTCAAACTTGTCTTTTGCTGACTGGCCACACTGCGTTTTTGGGTTTCCCGATAGAGTTCTTCAAACTCCATAAAGAAAATCTGCTCCTCTACCGCCGCAAAAGTGGACTGAACCGAGCCGGACAAGCCCAAGGCAATCATACTCACAAGTCCCAAAACCAAGAGACTTTCCAGCATGGTAAAGGCCTTAATCTGCAACGGTTTGACTGGTATTTTGTTTAGCATGGTATTCTTTATAAGCTTTTGCCTGTTCTTCCGTGATTCGCCCATCTGCTTGTAACTTGCTTAGGCTAGCATCTTCATTTTTATCCAAGCTATAAAGCTCTGCCTGACTTTCCACCACCTTAACAACAGCAGCTTTTCCTTTGTCATTGACCGCCTCTTTTTGCTTGGTCAAATTAGGTACAAAGAGTAAGAGAAGCACGCTGATGATTAAAAGGACCACCAACATCTCTACCAGTGTGAAAGCTTTAACCTTAGCTTTTTTCAAGAATGTCATCATTTTTTTCATTTTAAAAATTTACCTCCATATTTTGATACATGGGCATAAGCATTGCCGCATAAAGTAAAACGATAATCAGGGCCACAAAGATAAAAACCAGTGGCTGCACTAAGTTCATGGTGCGGTTGACTCGGGTAAAAAAGGCTTCCCAAGTTTTTTCAGCATAGATTTCCAACTCACTCCCCAGCTTGGACTTGACTTCCCCATACTCGATGATGAGACTCAACTCCTTTTTAAAGAAAGGATAGGTCGCTATGGTTTGAGAAAATTCGCGGCCATTTTGCAGGGCTTGAGCCAGATCTTGACCAATTTCTTTAAAGAGCTGGGAGCCTTGTTCCTGCATGATCTGAAAAATCTGCGTCAGCTCCATCCCCTGTGAAATCATATTGCCCCATTCACGCGCGTAATAAGCCGTCAGATAGGTCTGGACAAAGATTCCTAGAAAGGGAATCCGTGCTAACATTGAGAAGACCCGCATCTTGGAACTTCTTTTGTAGAAAGTGAGGGCTAAAATTAGAGACAGAGCGCAAACCAGCACTAGTCCCAGAAATATTTGTGGCAGATTGCCGATGATTTGAGTGGCGATATTGCTACTGTCCAGTTGAGGGAGCAAATAATTCCTGAGCCCCAGCATGATTAGCAGGAGAAATCCCAGCAAAATCAGGGGATAAGTCGCTACTTCAATTAACTTCTTCTTGACCTTGGACAAATTATCCAGATATTCTTCTATCTTCCCTAGACTCAGATGGAGATTTCCATGAACTTCAGCTAGAGATAATTGAGTCACAATAACACTTGAAAACCCCAAACTTTCCATCATTTCTGAGAAGGATTTCCCCTGAGACAAGCCTTGGTGCATCTGGGCTACATAGTCCTTTTCCAGCAGGGCACTTCTGCCCAAGAAAGAAGTAATTTCCACCAAATGAAAGCCACTGGAGAAGAGGTTGTTAAACAAGGTGATGATTTTCTTCTGCTTAGCTGTAGCTAATTTTTTCCGTTTCAGCCTGAAGACTTGTGATATGTCCATCTTTAAAAAGCTGGTCAAGCTGTTCATTCCAGCTAGTTGGCTGGTGTTCTTGATAGTCTTTGTTTGCAAAGTCAACGATTCCTCCTCCCCCAATTAATCTCTGGTAGCAGACTCCTTGCAGGACAACTGCTAGTTCCTCCTCCGTCACACCCAACTCCAGAAGGCGTTCATAAACACCTCGGATACTCTTGGCATGAATGGTTGAAAAAACTGTCGCCCCTGTCAAACTGGCTCTGACCACTGCACGCGCTGTCTCGCTGTCACGAATTTCACCAATAATCAAGAGGTCAGGACGATGCCGAAGAGACAGTTTGATCAGATTTTCATAGGTCAATCCAATCGCCTCATTCAACTGCAACTGGAGCATGTCGTCCTGCTTGATCTCGACAGGATCTTCAATGGACATAACCTGCTGTCCTTTAAACAGAGACTTGGCTAATTCGTGCATCAAGGTCGTCTTGCCACTTCCAACTGGACCTGCAAATAGATAGAGCCCCCGTTGCCTGTACTGCTCACCCAGTTCGTTCATATCCTGAAACCAGAAATGCAGGTCCTGTTCCTCATCGTGCAACAAACGAATAACCAAACTCTCATGCCCCCGATAATCTCCCACGGTAGACAAACGCAGAGAAGACACCTTCTCCCCATGCTGATAGTCGCAAGAGCCCAGCTGACTACGTCTCTTCTCTCCTACGTTCATACCCGCTACAAACTTAAAATGACTAATCACAGCAGCTAAAACATCAAACTCATAGGAGTCAACTAGACACCGTTCGTCTCCAACCCGCATGTGAAGCTCGTAGGACTTTTCCTTGGGGATAAAATAGATATCCTGGGCCTTCTTTTCTTTCGCAGTAGCAATAATTTTCTGTGCAATTTCTTGTACCATATCGCCCTCCTTATCTAACTATTCGCAAAAAAAAATAAAAAAAGCAACTTAAAAAGTTACTTTTTTATCTCCATTTCATACGGCAAGAACGGTGTTTTTCTTGACCTGTTTGTTTTTCGTAGCCTGGACGTAGCTTTTCATCGGGGATGACTTGCTCATCCTGCAAAAGTGCCAAAGAATGGTACTGTTGCAAATACTCATCACACTCATCACACCAGCGCTGATCAGCAGGATCCCAAAAAATAGTCATCAAATCACTCCGACTCTTATAAAGAGGATTCTTCTTTTCCAGCTCAAACCAGCATGATTTATAATATTTTAGAGCATCATAGTACTTGTCAAAAGATTGACTCATGATGACATCTTCTTCCCAACCTTCTATGAACCACCACGGTTCAAAATCCCCATACATTTCTATAACACGATACATTTTCACTACTTCCTTTGTACCGTATATTATAACGAATTTTCTAGAACAATGAAAGGATTTTGCTTGCCTTTCCCATCAGGAAGACTTCTTTAAATACCTTTTCAGCCTATCATAAAAATAGGAGTCCTTTATTGACCCCTATTTTTTATCTTCTTAGGCTTGATAACGTTTCACACCATCTAGGTAGGTTGCTACCAATTCCAAATCTTTATCCAGTACGATAAAGTCAGCGTCATAACCTTCACGGATTTGACCACAGACATCATCGATGTGAACAGATTTTGCTGGGTTGAGGCTAGCCATCATGACGGCTTCATGCGGATTCGCAATGCCCCATTCGACCACATTCTTCAAACCATCTTTGAGTTTGAGGATAGAACCTGCCAAATTGCCTGTAGATTTAAGGCGTGCAGTTCCATTGGCAACCACTACTGGGAATTCTCCCAACATGTAGTCACCGTCTTCCAAGCCACCAGCTGTCATACAGTCTGTGATAAGGGCAATATTTTCAGTTCCCTTTTGCTTGAGCAAAATGTCACAGGCCTTTGGATCTACGTGGTGACCGTCACAGATCAACTCTGCATAGGTATGTGGCAATTCATACATGGCTCCCACCATACCGAGCTCACGGTGAGTCAACCCACGCATTCCGTTGTAGGCATGTACCCAAACACTCGCTCCAGCATCTACTGCTTTTTTAGCTTCATCAAAAGTCGCATTGGAATGTCCCAGAGCAACAGTCACTCCTTCGCCCGTAATCGTACGAACAAAGTCTTCTACACCTTCGCGTTCTGGCGCAAGGGCGATTTTATTGAGCAAGCCATTGGCTGCTTTTTGCCAAGCACGAAACTCATCCATACGGGGGTCTTTCATATAGGCAGGGTTTTGAGCTCCCTTGTATTTCTCTGTGAAATAAGGCCCTTCAAAATAGATTCCACGAATCTTGGCTCCACTTGCTTCCTGGTAACGAGCACCGATATTTTCAGTTACCGCAAGCAACTGCTCGTAAGAGGAAGTCAACGTCGTTGGCAAGAAGCTGGTAACACCCGTGCTAAGTAGACCTTCACTCATGGTATGAAGGGTCCCTTCGATGTTATTGTCCATGACATCGACACCACCAAATCCATGAATATGGGTATCCACAAGTCCTGGGGCAATGCTATAACCTGTATAGTCAATCACCTCAGCTCCTTCAGGAATCTGTTCTACATGTTTGCCAAACTTGCCATCCACAAGTTCCAAGTAACCGCCACGACGAACTCCGTGTGGGTAGAAAAACTGATCCGCTTTGATATAATTAGGCATAATGATAACCTCCTTGATAGATTGATTCTAGAATTTATTATGTCAATTACATTATAAACCTTTCTTTTTCATTTGTAAATGGTATAGACCTATTTTCTATAGATATTTTAAAAGAGCTGGATTTCTCCAACTCTTTGATCTTATTTTGATTTTACAGGTAGTTCTTGAGCAGCCTTAACAGCAGCTGCAATCGTCTCTGCATAGAGTTTAGCACCTTCTTCAATCATGTTGCTATCATTCCCAAAGTGGACTTGGTCGGTTCCAGCCCAGATTTCAGGGTGTTCCTTAGCGACCTTATTCCAGTCAGCGATGCTCACGTAAGGATTCTTTTCAGCTAATTCTCTCGCATAAGCCGCATACTGCTCCACTGATGCATAAGTGTCCTTGCTCTTGTCTCCCTCATAAGGTGTCACCAGTATCAGATGGTGTCCTTTCGGTAGATTGTTAACGATGCTGTCCAAATCATTCTTATAGCCTTCAGGATTGTTGACCCCCGTTGCAATGACAACTGTTTTTAGCAGCGCCTTGTTCTGACTGTTGTTGAGCATGATGTCATTGGCTTGCTTGGTCGTTCGACTAACTTGGGCATTGATATTTGCTTCAGGAAGTGCCTCTTGTAAAGCTGTATTGGCACGCAAGGCTACCGAATCTCCTATTAGGCTTGTTCCCTCAGAAATTCCTAGACGACTCAGTTCAGCTTGTTCAGCAAGAGTCTTTGTTTGTCCTATATTGGTTTGCGCTTGTTTGAAACCATTGACCATCAAGTCTGTCTCAAAAGCTCCAACTTGAGGAGCCACAACTATGATAATCAAGGTAATCAAGATAAGAATGCCAGTACCAGCAGCACTAATTGGTTTAATATGAGGCAATCGACTAATCTTCCGTATTAAAGGATTGGATTTACCGGCAATCAATGGCTCAATAATATAGAAGGATAGGATAGCAAAGAAATAAGAAAAGATGACCGTCAGAATAACAGCAGGCAGATTACTCATCAACTGAGAAAAGATAATATAAAAAGGCCAGTGGAAGAGATAAACCGCGTAGCTAGTATCCGCTAAAAATGTGATTATCCGAGGTTCTTGTATCTCAGGCGTTTTCTCATGCAAGACACGCGCAGCAAAAATCATAGTCACTGCCGCTAAACTTGCTAGCAAGAAGCCAAATAAGTACGCAAACAGGTAAGTGAACTTGACAAAGAAAGTCAAGAGCACTAACACCAAGAGGCCTGCAATAAATACCAGTAGATTCTGACGAAGATCCCACATCCGGTCAAACTGCTTGACTAAATCGCTCGTCTGACGAACCCCCACAACTGTCGCCAAAATACTTCCTAAAAAGAAGGGATAGACATGAGTCAAACTTGAAAAGTAGACAGATGAATAGGAACTCGCCATTAGACTACCAATAAACATGGAGAAAAAGCTAATGATAAAAGCTCCAGCAGAAAGAAGAAAGACCATCCCTCTCAATTGACTACTAGATTTTGAACGTTTCGATAAGAACCAAACCGCTAAGCCCCAAAGGATATAGTAGTGAACCTCAACAGCTAGGCTCCAGTTGTGAACAAAGAGATGCGGAATGAACTGGGATTCATAACTTCCCCCTGTTAACATTTCGTAGAAGTTGGTCATAAAACCGAGAACTCCAGCAACCTGGCCACCAATTCCAGCAACATAGTCTTGACGAACCAAGAAAGTAAAAGGCATGGTCACCAAAACCATCAGCACCACAGGTGGCACGATACGATAAAACCGTCTCTTAAAAAAGCCTAGTAAATCGATCTGGCGTGCCTTCCCAAATTCTTCTAAAAGGAGGGAGGTGATCAAAAATCCTGAAAAAGTGAAAAAGACATCTACCCCAAAGAAGCCTCCAGGAAAGATTGTTTGAAAGAAGTGGTACAAAAGCACCAAAAGTAAACCTGTAATCCTAATCAAGGAAAACCATTTAATACGCATACGAGTTTATTCTCCCTTTCATTGTACACTTTATTCTATCAAAAAAAGAAGAAAAATCCCAAGAGAAAACTTAGGATTTTTAGCTTATATCTATTCCGTTTTAGAAATTGCGTCCTGACTTATTATAGCCATATTTTTCCACAAAATACTCACGGAATTCCAAGAGATTATCATCCATGATGGCTTGTCGAACTTGCTTCATCAGGTTAAGCAAGAAGTAAAGATTATGGTAGCTAGTCAAGCGGATACCAAAGGTTTCATCAGCCTTGAGCAGGTGACGAAGGTAGGCGCGTGTATAGTTCTTACATGTGTAGCAATCACACTCAGGATCCAGTGGCGTAAAGTCCTCAGCAAACTGGGCATTTTTGACAACCAAACGACCTTGACTGGTCATACAAGTCCCATTACGAGCGATACGAGTCGGCAAGACACAGTCAAACATATCTACTCCACGAATCACCCCATCAATCAAGCTATCTGGCGCTCCCACACCCATCAAATAGCGAGGTTTGTTTTCGGGCAACAATTGGGTTGTAAAGTCCAAGACCGCATTCATCTCTTCGTGGGTTTCTCCCACTGCCAAACCACCGATAGAGTAACCTGGGAAATCCATACTGACAAGGTCATGAGCCGATTGGCGACGCAGGTCTTCAAATCCTGCACCCTGCACAATCCCAAATAATCCTTGGTCATGCGGACGACGATGAGCCTTCAAACCACGCTCAGCCCAACGGCTGGTACGCTCGATTGATTTCTTAACGTAGTCATAAGGTTGATAAAACTGAGGACATTCGTCAAAGGACATCATGATGTCTGAGCCCAGATTGTTCTGAATAGAGATGGCCTTTTCTGGTGATAGGAACATCTTAGAACCATTGAGATGGTTTTTAAAGGTTACCCCTTCTTCTGTAATATTGCGGCTATCTGCTAAGGAATAAACCTGAAAACCACCACTATCTGTCAAGATAGGCTGGTCCCAATTCATGAACTTGTGGAGACCACCTGCGCGTGCGATGAGTTCATCTCCAGGACGAAGCCAGAGATGATAGGTGTTTGACAGGATAATTCCCGAACCCATCTCCTTCAATTCTTCAGGTGACTGAGTTTTGACAGTAGCTTGAGTCCCAACTGGCATAAACATAGGTGTCGGAAAGGTACCGTGGGGAGTGATGATTTCTCCTAGACGAGCTCCTGTGTGTTTTTCTTTCTTAATCAAACGATATTTGATTGGTGAATCTGACATTTTTTACCTCCGAAGCTGGGAAAAACAGTCCCAGTTCATACTTTGTGCCCAAGGGCATACTGTATGATTTTATCAAAAAAAGCTGGAACTGTCACGAACTATGGTATAATGAGAGAATGAAATACCCAAAAATTGATTTAAAAACTATTCGTCTGCAGGCTAGGCAATTTCAGGCTGAAAATCCCCGCCTCTTTCTGGTCTATCTCTTACCTAGCATACTGGTTATCTTGTCAGGCTTTCTCAACCCCTTGGCTCGTCTCCAAGAAAGTGTTTTAGAGCAATCCTTTTTCAGCATGCTGGCACAAGTTCTCCAAGCCTATCTCTTCCCGCTAGTAGTTTCTTTTATGAGCACGATTTTTCTAGTAGGTGCTGCCTTTGCGACACTCCGACTCCTCAAGGATCCTGATACGGAACTCTCAGTAAAATCAAGCCTGGCCCTCTTTGCTGAAGAGCGCTTCTCGCAAACCTTCCTAACTCTGCTCCTCAAACGTTTCTACCTCTTTTTATGGAGCATTCCAAACTTAGTAGGCATTTATTTCCTCTTTTATAGCAATCTCTTGGCTAGAAGATTTGTTGCCCTACATCCTGAGTTTCCAAAACTAGACCTCTCATCTATTGAAAACGAGCAATTCCTTATGACCTTTGGGCTCTACTTTTTTGCGAGCCTCATCTTGATGATTGTAGGAAATGCCCTCTATATCCCGCAACATTACGCCTACTCGCAGGTAGAATTCCTCCTCTGCGACACTCTAGATTTAGGGCAGGCTAAACCCAGTCAAATCCTGAAAACCAGTCGTTTCTTGGTGAAAGGTTACAAATTTCAACGCTTTGTCCTCGATTTACAACTACTTCCTTGGTACTTCCTCAATTGGATTACTTTTGGAATTGCTAGTTTTTCAATCCTTCCCTATATCCAAAACAATCATATCTTCTTTTACAGAGCCCTACTAGCCCGTAAACGTCGAAATGGATAAGAGCATACAAAAACCAGCATCGTTCAGGACGCTGGTTTTCTTATTTCAAAAGTAACATACTCAGCAGAGTCAAAATAGTGGGCCCACCTTGCTTCAGAATAATCTTCTTGTTTACCCTGAAGAAATGACACAAAAAAAGAAGCGAGAACTCAATCAGTTCCCAACTTCCATTTTAATGATTAGTTCATTGAAACGTGAACGTGATCATAGTGGTTTTCGGTTACGCTACCACGGTCTGGCATTGGATTCCACGTGTAGGCTGGTCCATATTTACTATCATATGGAGCGTAGAAACGTTGTTTCCAGATGATATAGTTGATACCACGGCTAGCCATATTTTTGACTGCATATTCTGCAATTTGATCTCCGAGTGCTGAACTCACTGGAACCATAAAGTCGATGGCCAAACCTTTACCATGGTCCCCACTGTCACCAGGACGGTAGCCACTAAAAGATGTAATTCCAAACAAGTTGGCTACTTCTTCTTTAAAGGCCGCTGTTTGTGGTTGAAGACCAGCATTCTCAGACTTAGCTACAGCAAGTCCTGCATAGTCAGGAGCCGCTGGAGCAGCATACGTTCTTGAAGGAGTTTGGCTTTGCTCTGCTTGATAAGTCGAAGTTGCAGTGTCAGAAGTTGCTGTTGATGCTGCTTCTTCTGTTGCACTTGTTCCTGTTGTATCAGCAGGTGTTTCAGTTGCTGGAGCAGCTGCTACTGGTGCTTCTGCTGGAGTTGTTGCTGCCGTTTCTTCAGTAGCTGGAGTCGCTGCTTGAGGAGCTTCTTCTTCAACTGGACTAGTTGTTTCTGCTGCTACAGGTGTTTCTGTAGATGGTGTCTCTTCAGCAACTGTCGCTGTCTCAGAAACTTCTGAATTTGGCGCTACTTCTGTTGGTTTTTCAGTCTCTGTTACAGTTGGAGCATCCTCAATTGGTTGAGAAAGATCTTCTACTTGAACTGTTTGTTCATCAACTGTCACTTGATTCGTCGTCAAATCAGCTGTCGCAGTCGTCACTTCTTCACTAGAATCCGCTTGAGGAGTTTGGATTTCAACTTCCGTCACCTCTTCTTCCTCATTGACAGTTGTAGTGAGGACAGTATCTGGGAAAATCAAGTCCATATTAGTGATTTTGTTCAAATTAGCAAGAACGGTTACATCTACTCCCAAAGCTTCTGCAATCGTGCTCAGGGTATCACCATACTGAACTGTATAGCTGTTTTTGTTCTCGTTTTTCGTCACATCATTTTGGATTTGCTCAACGCTACGTGCTGTCCAAGAGATTTCTTGAGCTTTAGCTCCTAATGCGGGAGCAAGAGACAGGGCTACTGTTGAGGCTAAAATAATTCTTTTCTTCATTCGTTCATATTCCTTTCAAATGAGTACCTGTCTATCATAACACAAAAAAAACAGAAAAAAAGCCCTCTCGGGCCTATTTAACAGAACTGTCTATTCCTTGTAACAAACTTGGTTACTTGAAATAGTTTGTTAGGTCTCTGTCACAAAACTGACACAATCTTATCGTTCCCAATCCCCAAAAATATAAGGAATATCTGTTAACCCTTGAATCCTGTGATTTCCTTCATAAGTCGACTCTAAAAAGTTGATACTTTGAATCCCACTATTCTGGGCAAATTCCACATCCAGAGTCCGATCCCCTATATAATAAGTATTGTCAGGATTCAACTGATACTTGTCTATCAGATAGGTAGCCGCTTCTGAACTAGGTTTACGCGCAAAGCCACTCTGACTGGTTAAAATCTCTGTAAAATAAGATTCCAAACCCAAGTCTCTGAGAATGGTACGAGCATTGTCTCCCTTATGAGTGTAAACAAACTGCTGAATTCTTGATTCGTCCGCCCAATTCAACACCTCACGCGCACCTGGCATCAAAACTACCTGAGCATTCTTCTCAGCCAGACTCTGTGCACGCACCTGATTTAGCATTTCCACATCCAGCTTTCTCTCTTCCGCCACCTGCACAAGCAAATCCTGAACAGAATACTTGAGAATAAACTCCCTCACCTTCCCTTTATCATAAGGAATAGCAAACTGACCAAAAGTTTCCTCAATCCCTGACAAAATCGCTTCGTAAGAATCCAATAAAGTCCCGTCTAAATCCCAAATAAAAGCTGTTTTTTGCATTTCCTATCCTTTCAAGATCATATAACGCTGGTAACGGTAACGTAGAAATAACCAACGAAAACCATTATCCAAAAGGGTTCCAGCCCAAATACCGGGCAAGCCCCAACCAAGCACAATCCCCATCAGATATCCTGTTCCAATGCGGATACACCACATTCCTATACTTGTCGCATAAAAGGGAAGCCGAGCATTGCCCAAACCCTGCCAGACTGCTGTATAGATGACTGTTCCTATCGTCATAGGAGTACCAAGTAGTGAAAACAGTGTCACTAGAACACTAGCCTCAACCGCTAGAGGATCAGGCGTATAGAGATGAGTTAGTGGTACACCCAAGGCATAGATACTGAAGGTCAAAGGCAACATGAGGACCAGAGAAAGCCAAAAAGTTCGCTTGCTCAAATTAGCTACTTTTTTCCAATTATCCTCCCCAACTGCTCGGGCCACCATCATGACCGTTGCAGTAGCGACGCCAAAGGCAGGCATATAGTTAAACTGGGTCAAGACTTCTCCGACTGCATTTCCAGCCACCGCCTCCGTTCCAAAAGAAACAACCAAGGCAATGATCACGACATCTCCAGCCCTCATCATGAGCCTCTCTCCAGCTGCTGGCAACGCTAAGGTCAATAGTTCCTTATCTAAACCAAAAGTCGGTTTCTCAAAAGGCAACTTTAATTGCGACCATAAAATCACAAGACCTACCAAACGAGACAGAATTGTCCCCCAAGCAACACCAGCTATCCCCATATCCAGAACAAAAATAGCTAGACTTGAAAAAAGAATATTCAAGGCATTGGATAAAAGACTAACATAGAGAGGCAGACGTGGATTATGCGTTGCACGAATCAAGGCACCCAGACTGGTCATCAAGCCCAAAAGAACAATCGATCCGCCTACCAAGGATAGGTAGAGTCCACCACTCTCAGCTACATCTCTCTCCGTCCCCAAAAATCCTATCATCTCTTTCCCAGCGAAGATGGACAAAAATCCTAAAAGGAAACTTAATAGTAAGGTAATCTTCAAGGCCTCAGTCACATGATAGGCTAGCATAGATTGATCCTTCTGCCCCAAACTTTTTGAAATAACACTGGAAATAGCAGCTCCCAGAGCGATGAAAATCGCCTGATAAATCGTGATAATATTGCCAGCTACTGATACACCCGAAATAGCTATCAAGCCCAAGTGGGCTACTAAGTAACTATCCACCATCCCCATGAGCATCTGCAAAAAGTTTTCGCCCATAGCTGGCAAGGCAATATTAAGAATGTCTTTATTTTTCTTAAACAATCCTTCCTCCTGATGAAAAGAAACTCAGTTAGTTTCCCAACCGAGTTTACTCCCTCTGTCTTAAAGTCCTAGATAAGTCTCAACCGCTGCTTGCATGTCAGCAGCTGCCACTGTTGTTTTATGACGAACTGGAGCTGTTTCAAGGCCATCAACCGCTGGTGGCACTGCCACTCCTGAAATGTCATGTAATTGAGCCAAGGCTTCAAAGTCAGTCAAGCCTGCTTTTCCTGTTACCGCTTCTACGGCAACCACTGGGAACTTGTATGGACTAGCTGTTGAAGCAATCACTGTCTTAGTCGCATCGCCAGTAGCTGCTTGGTATTTTCTATAAACAGCTGAGGCAACCGCCGTATGAGGGTCCTCGATATAGGCATCTGTTTGATAAACACGCTTGATTTCTGCCGCTGTTTCTTCCTCAGTCGCATATTCAGCTGCAAAGAGGTCCAAAATCTCTGCATCAAAATTAGTCAACTCATATTGACCTTGGCTATTCAAGGAATTCATGAGTTCAGCTGTTTTTTCAGCATCATTACCCAAAAGATGGAAAATCAAACGCTCCAAGTTTGAAGATACCAAGATATCCATAGATGGACTAGTTGTTACCTTAAACTCACGTTTCTTGTCGTAAACACGTGTCTTGAAGAAGTCTGTCAAAACATTGTTGTCATTTGAAGCACAAATCAATTTGCCAACTGGAAGACCGATTTGTTTAGCATAAAAGGCAGCCAAAATATTTCCAAAGTTTCCTGTTGGTACCGTGAAGTTGACTTTTTCACCAGCCACAATTTCACCAGTCTTGACCAACTGCGCATAGGCATAGACATAATAAACAACCTGTGGTACCAAACGACCAATGTTCATAGAGTTAGCTGATGAAAATTGCAACTTGTTCGCTGCCAATTTTTCACGAAGAGCTACATCGTTGAACATGTGCTTCACATTTGTTTGCGCATCGTCAAAGTTACCATCAATAGCAATAACATGAGTATTGTCACCAGTCTGAGTAGTCATTTGCAACTCTTGTACCTTACTGACACCATCCTTTGGATAAAAGACGATAATCTCAGTACCAGGGACATCTGCAAAACCTGCCATAGCAGCTTTCCCAGTATCACCAGATGTCGCTGTCAAAATGACAATCTTGTTCTCCAAACCATGCTTTTTAGCCGCTGTTGTCATAAAGTATGGCAAGATGGACAAGGCCATATCCTTAAAGGCAATCGTTGAACCATGGAACAATTCCAAGTTGTATTGCCCATCCAGTTTCACCAATGG
Source organism: uncultured Streptococcus sp. (assembly GCA_963535345.1). Lineage (GTDB taxonomy): Bacteria > Bacillota > Bacilli > Lactobacillales > Streptococcaceae > Streptococcus. Next base: position 1,856 of record CAUSWL010000010.1, on the reverse strand, counting down.
CGCAATAGCTGGAGTATCAAACTTGCTATCGTAGGCATTGTTGATACAGTAGTCCAACTCCTCAGCCGTAAAGTCATCTAAAAAGGCTGATAAAACTAATTTAGCCACTTCTTGGTAAGAAGCATCTTTTAATATGTCAAAGTCCAAATCCACCTTTGGATAAGTAAGTGGTGTAAACAGACCACCATCCGTCGCCAAACCTTGCAAAATAGCTTGGCTAGCAGTTACTCTATTATTCGCATCACGCGTTGATTGATAAACTAATGTCATAATCTCTATCCTTTATCTATAGTCCATTCCATTATATCATGATTTTTCAGAAAATTCTCCCTTTATAAGAGAAATTATAATCCCAATTCTTTCTTCAAAGGCTCTAAATAAATCATTTCTTGCTTATCTCTTTTCTCCAAACCTTCCTCAGCTAGAAGGAGTAAGACTTTTGAAAACTCGACAATTGCAGTTTCTTCCTCATCTGCGAGCCTTTTCTTAGAAAATTGTCGCCTCAATGACTTATAATCACGACCAAATGTGGTAAAAAATGGTGCAGATTGCAAGTAAGCTTCTAACTTGTCTAGATTTAGCAACAAACCCAAGTGAAAGGCAGTCGCAGCAAAGGTACGATTCAAGGGTTGCGTACAAACACTACGAAACTCAATAGTACCTCGAGTTGTCAAATCTTGGTACTGGTAACTACGGTGAGTTTGGAAATCCTTCTCCTGAGGATAAAGAAGAATCTCTTTTCCATCAAGGGCGAAGGCGTGAATTTCCGGAGTCCCTAAGTAATCTTTTGCTCGAATGGGATAAAAATAATAGGTTTCGCCATCACGTTCCGCGGTAAAAATTGCAGAATGATCTAGATAATCAAAAAAATCATTCTCATCTTTGAAGAGTCTGGCATTGACGCCTACATTTTCAGGATAAATCCCGTGCATGGACTCTTCCCAAAAAATATCCCTTGAAATCTTAGTATTCCAATCTTCCCCTGAAAACTCAGAATTGGCAAACAAATAAGCTTTTGCAGCTTCGATCTGAGTAAATGCGTTGAGAACACGCAAATAGTTAGACTTTGAAACATCCAATTGAACTTGGCTTCCACAGATAAAAGCACCATATTGCGGGTAATCGTGTAAGCCCGATCCTAGAACAGTTCTACTCAACTTCAAATAGTTCATTAACATTTGATAGCGTGCATAAGCAACCGGTTGATTCTCATTCTTTTCCCAGTATGGATGGATTCCCGAGCCAACTACGGCATGATTTGCTTCCGCAAGTTTTTTCTGAATCAAATCCATGTAGTCTCTAAAACTCTCTTCAACCTCTTGGATAGTTTCCGCCCTACCAAAGGCAAACTCGATAGTTGTATAGGAGACTTCGAATAAGATAGTATCTTGGCTAACTGGATCAAGTAACTGAATTGGATTTCCAAAGTCATCTACTTTTTCGATAGTAAAACCCAGAACGGAAGGTAAATACCGAAAGAGAGACTTTACAACTTCAGTATCTGTAGCTTTACCCTCTAAATTTACAATAGGATATTCTAACTCAATTCCCACGAATAAATCAGGCTTCTCTTTTATATTTTCTAAGTAGCGCTTCTTAAGCAAGTCAACAGAACGAGACATCAAACACCACACTTTCATAATCAAAATAAATTGTGAATAAGTAATATTATACCAAAAATTCAATCAAAAAAGCTTAGAATGATCCTCAAAAATAATTTTTGACCAGCTATCACAGCTTAAAATAGATAGAATTTAGTAGGAAATAAAAAACAAGGCTCGAAAACCTTGTCTTTATTACTATACCGGCGGCCGGGGTCGAACCGGCACGTCCTTGAGGACACTGGATTTTGAGTC
>CAUSWL010000009.1:0-39325 GCA_963535345.1 uncultured Streptococcus sp. | reverse complement strand
AGTTGGAGTTAGGTGGAGGACCAGATCCAGATTGTCGTCGTGTCATGCCTTGGGAACGTGTTTCAGACAGTAATGACATGCTTAATTTTATGAAGAAGTTGATTCAGCTTCGCAAGAGTGTCTCAGATATAATTCAGAACGGGACCTATAGACTGAAAGAAATCAAGCCAGATGTGGTATCTCTGGCATGGGATTATGATGGACAAAAAATCCAAGCTGTTTTTAACCAATCAACTGAAAATTATCTTGTAGATAGTGATGTTGTAGCTCTAGCAAGTCATTGCCAAGTATTGGAGCAGCAACTGGTGATATTGCCTAAAGGTTTTGTGATTCAATAAAAAATAGGATTAAAAAGGCTGTAATGAATGGGTGATTCGTGCAGTCTTTTTTTGACTTATGTAGTATAATAAAGCTAAGTCACGGATTACCGGATGAGGGATTAGTGAAGAGTGTTTAAAGAAAAATAGGGACTTGTGCTTTAGAAAGGAAATTTCATGAAACGATCGAGAAAAGTAGTAGCCTTGGGACTGTGTTTGCCCTTATTTCTTGGTTTGGCTGCTTGTCAGCAAAATAATACGAGCACTGAAGCTACAAATCAGACACAGACCAGTTCAGATAAAGTTCCTTGGACGGCTTCATATACCAATTTAAACAGTCAGGTAAGTTCCGAAGAGGTCAAATCTCTCTTATCAGCTCACTTGGATCCAAATAGTGTTGAGGCATTTTTCAATCTTGTTACAGACTATAATGTGACTGTCGGCTCCACTGGTTTAAGTGGGGATTTTACCTCTTTTACGAAGACAGAATACGACGTAGAGAAAATCAGCAATCTCTGGAATCAAAAAAAGGGTGACTTTGTTGGGACCAACTGTCGCATCAATAGCTATGCGCTCTTAAAAAATTCGGTCACCATTCCAAAACTTGAAAAGAATGATCAGCTGCTTTTTGTGGATAACGATGCTATCGATAAGGGAAAAGTATTTGATGCGAAAGATAAGGAAGAGTTTGATATTCTATTTTCTAGAGTGGAGACGGAAGCAACGACGGATGTAAAAGTTCACGCGCAGAAGATGGAGAAATTCTTCTCTCAGTTTCAATTCAATGATAAAGCTCGAATGTTGTCTGTTGTATTGCATGACAATTTGGATGGAGAGTATCTTTTTGTCGGGCATGTTGGTGTTTTAGTGCCAGCTGAGGAGGGTTTCTTATTTGTAGAGAAACTGACTTTTGAAGAGCCCTATCAAGCTATTAAGTTTGCGAGTAAAGAGGATTGTTACAAGTATTTAGCTACAAAGTATGCGGATTATACAGGTGACGGACTTGCTAAGCCTTTCATCATGGACAATGAAAAATGGGTTGAAGGATATTAAGATAGGCAAAGGAGAAGCAATATGGAGACTGTAATAGCGCTTTTAGTTATTATTCTTATCGGATTCTGGGCTGTAAACATTCTCAAGCCTCGTAAGTCAAATAAAAAAGAAAGATTTTTAGGCTATATGCAGCGCTATGATATAGATGGTGAGGGTTATCAGTCAGAAGTCTGGGAAGTGACAGAAGATGAGAATGAGAAATAAGGAGAAGTATCCAAAAACAGTAGATTTCTTGCCTTTTTCAAGAAAGGGGACTAATAGGAGGAAACATTATGGGAATGATTGCTAATTATCAATATCTATCTGACAATGAATTAAGCCAAATAAAGCGGTATTCTTGTCAAGAAGAGGATTTGCTTGACTTAGTAGAAGATTATCCTGAGGGAAATGATACGTTGATAGATATTGACAAAATGTGGGATGTCTTACTCTTTGTTATGACAGGTTTTAGTAGTTCAGAATTTATGGATGACGACCCCTTGAGAGAAGCTGTCTTGGGAGTAAACTCCTTTAGAAAATGTATCAGAGTATGCAGCCTATACTGAACACTCAAAGATAGCTGAGATTGTTCAAGCTTTAGAGAATTTTGACATGGATAGGGCTCTGGCAGACTTTAGCATGGAAGCATGCAAGAAGGCAGATTTGTATCCCGATATTTGGGATTATCTTGATGAAGAGGAAGAAATCAAGGATGATATTCGAACCTGTTTTGTAAAAATGAAAAACTTTTATAAGAAAATCTTAACACTCAAAGGAAATGTCTTAGTGACTATTTGTTAACTACTTTTACCAACTGTTAGTCAGGTGCGTGATGAATGCACATCTAGAAAATTGTACACCTGATGACTTGTCTGGTGAAGGAAATATTCCACAGTATAGTTGGGCGGAATAGATAGAAATTGGTTATAGAATTTGTAAGCATAATAGATTTTAAGCTTTAAGATGGAGGATTAAAGAGATGGAAAAAATTGAATGGGAAAATGCAAAGACGCGTTTAGATGCCTTGCTTGTCATTGTTGAGTATCGAACAGATCCAAACAAGCCCTGGCTTCGATTGATCAGTAAGACTGAGGAGTGCTATGGGGTCCGTTACCTTATCGACAACGGTTCTGGCGATTCTCTAGATGTGATCTTTACTGATAAAATGATTTTTATAAAGGGCTTTGATCATGAAAGCAGTTTGAGTCAATTTGCTGCGGATGAGTGGAATCAAGATATCATAGACGGATTTTATAAAGGACTGGATGAAAAGTATCAAAACCTTTACTCAGAAGAGCAAAAAGATGAAACAACCTTCTTTATCTGGTATGACGGACAAGAGCATCAAAATACCTACCAAGATCAGGACGGTGGCGAATGGTTATTATCCTATTTCTTTGACAGTTTTGAGAAATTTCATGAGTTTGTAGAGTACTATTATTCAATTACCGTAGATGAGGACTTACTTAGAAAACTTTACAAACAAGGACAGCTTTCAAAAGTAGAATTGGAGCAGTTGATTCACACTTCCTAGCTGGAAATATGTATAAAATCTGATGAAAAGAATTGATTTTCAATATCAAGTCATACTTTAAGATTATTAAAATATCTAATGATTGTAGTTTCTTTTTTCTTACTTCTTTGACGTTTTAAAGCGATTTCTTTTTGTCATTGAATAATATTTCACGAACAAAAAAAGAAATTCTTTAAAAAAGTTTCACAAAATCCTTTACAAGCTCTTATAAACATGATATAGTTATAAGGCTTAGAAAATGAGAAGATGTTTTCTAGCAAATATAAACCCGAGTAAAAAATGCCTACGGACAGGCAGGGTTGAATGCCGAAGCGTGGTTGAAAAATCACATTATTGATAGGGTTAAAAGCCTACTTTTATAAGTTGATGTTAGGATACTTGTCCTAATTCATAAATTTTTAGTGTGGTGAAAGCACACGTCATCTTGTGAAACGATCAATAAAGTACGTAATATTTGCTACTAGAGAGTTAGGAAACATCGGGAACAGACATACTCAACAGAAACAAACATAAAAACGTCAGAAGATTGCAGAGCAGGTGAAAACCTGCTCTTTTTTCATGAGTCAACCTTTAGTTCCTTGGTTTTCATAAGGTTCTAAAAATATGTAAAGGAGTATGTCTTGAAGGAGTTAGATCAAAACCAAGCCCCAATTTATGAGGCCATGGTGAAGTTACGCAAGAAAAGGATTGTTCCCTTTGATGTTCCAGGTCACAAGCGTGGACGAGGAAATCCAGAACTTGTCGAACTCTTAGGAGAAAAATGTGTGGGCATTGATGTCAATTCGATGAAACCCTTGGATAATTTAGGTCACCCCATTTCGATTATTCGGGATGCAGAGGAGCTAGCAGCTGATGCTTTTGGAGCTAGCCATGCCTTTCTCATGATTGGAGGAACAACTTCATCGGTGCAGACTATGATTCTCGCAACCTGCAAGGCAGGAGATAAGATTATTCTGCCACGAAATGTCCACAAATCTGCTATCAATGCGCTGGTTCTATGTGGTGCCATTCCCATCTATATCGAGATGAGTGTGGATCCTAAAATTGGTATCGCTTTAGGTCTTGAAAATGACCGAGTAGCACAGGCCATAAAGGACCATCCAGATGCTAAGGCCATTTTGATTAACAATCCTACTTACTACGGAATCTGTTCAGACCTAAAGGGGTTGACAGAAATGGCTCATGAAGCTGGGATGAAGGTCCTAGTTGATGAAGCTCACGGAGCGCATTTGCATTTTACTGATAAGCTTCCAATTTCTGCCATGGATGCAGGGGCTGATATGGCAGCAGTTTCCATGCATAAGTCTGGTGGGAGTTTGACCCAAAGCTCCATTTTGCTTATCGGGGAGCAGATGAATCCTGAGTACGTTCGTCAGATTATCAACCTGACCCAGTCTACATCTGCCTCTTACTTGTTGATGGCTAGTTTGGATATTTCACGTCGCAACCTTGCCCTTCGTGGTAAAGAGTCGTTTGAGAAGGTCATTGAGCTATCCGAGTATGCTCGTCGTGAAATTAATGTCATAGGTGGCTACTATGCCTACTCAAAAGAGTTAATAGATGGCGTGTCGGTATGTGATTTTGATGTAACCAAGTTGTCAGTTTACACTCAGGGCATTGGTTTAACAGGTATCGAGGTTTATGACCTCCTACGAGACGAATACGACATTCAGATTGAGTTTGGTGATATTGGCAATATCTTGGCCTATATTTCGATTGGTGACCGTATCCAAGATATCGAGCGCTTAGTCGGTGCTTTGGCTGATATCAAGAGACTCTATTCACGAGATGGGAAGGACTTGATAGCTGGAGAATATATTCAGCCCGAGTTGGTATTATCCCCTCAGGAAGCCTTCTATTCAGAGAGAAGAAGTTTGTCTTTAGACGAATCTGTTGGACAAGTCTGTGGAGAATTTGTTATGTGTTACCCTCCAGGAATCCCTATCTTGGCTCCTGGTGAACGCATTATACGTGAAATTGTAGACTATATCCAATTTGCCAAGGAACGTGGTTGCTCCCTCCAAGGGACGGAAGATCCTGAGGTCAATCACATCAACGTCATTAAGAGAAAGGAGAACTAGATGGATTTATGGTTTTCTGAAGTTCATACTCCAGATGTGAAATTGTCCCTGAGAACAGCCAAGCAACTCTACGCTGGTAAGAGTGAATGGCAGGATATCGAAGTATTAGATACGCCAGCTTTTGGGAAAATACTGATTTTAAATGGGCACGTCTTGTTTTCAGATGCGGATGATTTTGTCTACAACGAAATGACGGTCCACGTTCCCATGGCTGTCCACCCAAATCCAAAGAAAGTCTTGGTTATTGGGGGTGGTGACGGCGGTGTTGCCCAAGTATTAACCCTCTATCCTGAACTGGAGCAAATCGATATTGTAGAACCAGATGAGATGTTGGTTGAGGTCTGTCGTGAGTATTTCCCAGACTTTGCTGCAGGGCTAGATGATCCGCGTGTTACCATTTACTACCAAAATGGGCTACGCTTTTTACGAAACTGTGAAGATGACTACGATATTATCATCAACGATGCGACAGATCCATTTGGACATACGGAAGGGCTCTTTACCAAGGAATTTTACGGTAACAGTTACAGAGCCTTGAAAGAAGACGGTATCATGATTTACCAGCATGGGAGTCCCTTCTTTGACGAGGATGAGTCAGCTTGCCGAAGCATGCACCGCAAGGTCAATCAAGCCTTTCCAATCAGTCGGGTTTATCAGGCCCATATCCCAACCAGTCCAGCGGGCTATTGGTTGTTTGGATTTGCATCGAAAAAATACCACCCTGTCAAAGATTTTGACAAGGAAGGCTGGAAAAAACGCCAGCTTTTCACAGAATACTACACTGCAAACTTACACGTGGGAGCCTTTATGTTGCCCAAGTATGTTGAGGACATTTTAGAAGAAGAGGAAGGAAAAAAATGAGTCGTTTATTAGTTATTGGATGTGGGGGCGTTGCCCAAGTTGCTATTTCAAAGATTTGCCAAGATAGCGAAACTTTTAAAGAGATTATGATTGCTAGCCGTACCAAGTCAAAATGCGATGACTTGAAGGCTAAATTAGAAGGTAAAACAAATACTAAGATTGAGACAGCTGCTCTTGATGCTGACAAGGTAGAAGAAGTGATTGCCTTGATCGAAAGCTACAAACCAGAAGCTGTTTTGAACGTAGCTTTGCCATACCAAGACTTGACCATTATGGACGCTTGTTTAGCGACTGGAGTTCACTATATCGACACAGCTAACTACGAAGCTGAGGATACAGAAGATCCTGAGTGGCGTGCCATTTATGAAAAACGTTGCAAGGAACTTGGTTTTACAGCTTACTTTGACTACTCATGGCAATGGGCTTATCAGGAGAAATTCAAAGAAGCAGGCTTGACAGCTCTGCTTGGATCTGGTTTTGACCCAGGTGTGACTAGTGTCTTTTCAGCATATGCCCTCAAACATTACTTCGATAAAATCCACTATATCGACATTCTAGACTGTAATGGTGGTGACCACGGTTATCCATTTGCGACAAACTTTAACCCAGAAATCAATCTCCGCGAGGTTTCTGCGCCGGGTTCTTACTGGGAAGATGGAAAATGGGTCGAAGTCGAAGCTATGTCTATCAAGCGTGAGTATGATTTCCCTCAGGTTGGTCAAAAAGACATGTATCTTCTTCACCATGAAGAAATTGAATCACTTGCCAAGAACATTCCAGGTGTTAAACGTATTCGTTTCTTTATGACTTTTGGCCAATCTTATCTAACGCACATGAAATGCTTGGAAAACGTTGGTCTCCTTCGCACAGATGCTATTAACTTTAATGGACAAGACATCGTTCCGATTCAATTTTTAAAAGCCTTGCTTCCAGATCCAGCCAGCCTTGGCCCACGTACAGTTGGAAAAACCAATATCGGTTGTATCTTTACAGGTGTCAAAGACGGTGTTGAAAAGACCATCTATATCTACAATGTTTGCGACCATAAGGAATGTTACGCCGAAGTTGGTTCACAAGCTATTTCTTACACAACAGGAGTTCCAGCCATGATTGGGACAAAATTGGTTATGAACGGTACTTGGAAACAAGCTGGAGTGTATAACCTTGAAGAGTTGGATCCAGATCCATTTATGGAAGCTTTGAATGAGTATGGTTTGCCTTGGGTTGTGGTTGAAAATCCACAAATGGTGGACTAATGAAGCTAGAACAAGTACCAACACCAGCCTATGTCATTGACTTGGCCAAGTTAGAAGCAAATTGCCGCATTCTACAATATGTACAAGAAGAAGCTGGTTGCAAGGTTTTGCTTGCCCAGAAGGCATATTCCCTCTACAAAACCTATCCCTTGATTAGCCAGTATCTATCTGGTACAACTGCAAGTGGTCTTTATGAGGCCAAATTGGCAAGGGAAGAATTTCCTGGTGAAGTCCATGTTTTTGCACCTGCTTTCAAAGATTCAGACATGGAAGAATTACTTGAAATCACTGACCACATTGTCTTTAATTCTGAGAGACAGTTGCGTAAACATGGGGCCCGTTGTCGGGAGGCTGGTGTCAGTGTTGGTTTACGTCTCAACCCTCAGTGTTCAACTCAAGGTGATCACGCTCTCTATGATCCTTGCGCCCCTGGATCCCGTTTCGGAGTTACTCTAGACAAGATTCCTAGTGACTTGCTGGAATTGGTAGACGGTCTTCATTTTCATACCCTTTGCGAGCAGGGGGCAGATGATTTACAAACAACTTTGAAAGCAGTAGAAGCGCAGTTTGGTTCGTACTTACATGAGGTCAAATGGCTCAATATGGGTGGCGGACATCACATCACGAGAGAAGGTTACGATGTGGATTTGCTGATTTCAGAAATCAAGCGTATACGAGAAACTTACAATCTTGAAATCTATATCGAGCCGGGTGAAGCCATTGCGCTCAATGCTGGTTATCTAGCAACTGAAGTATTGGATATTGTCGAAAACGGTATGGAGATCTTGGTTTTAGATGCCTCTGCAACCTGCCATATGCCTGATGTACTTGAGATGCCCTATCGTCCACCTTTGAGAAATGGATTTGAGGCTCAGGAAAAAGCCCATACCTATAGACTTTCTTCCAATACCTGTCTGACGGGTGATGTGATTGGCGATTATAGTTTTGAAAATCCAGTCCAAATCGGTGACAGACTTTATTTTGAAGACATGGCTATTTACTCATTTGTCAAAAATAATACCTTTAACGGTATTGGCTTGCCAAGTCTCTATCTTATGAACGAGCAGGGGGACTGCAGCTTAGTCAAAGCCTTCGGCTATCAAGACTTTAAAGGGAGATTATCATGATAGACAGTCCAAAAAAATTAGGCTTTCGTATGCCTGCAGAATATGAACCCCATCATGGAACCCTCATGATATGGCCGACTCGACCAGGTTCATGGCCCTTTCAAGGAAAAGCTGCAAAAAGAGCATTTACTCAGATTATCAAGACCATAGCAGAAGGGGAAAGGGTTTATCTTTTGGTGGAGCAGGACTATCTATCTGAAGCCCAGTCCTATCTAGGAGACAAGGTCGTTTATTTAGATATTCCGACAAATGATGCCTGGGCGCGTGATACTGGGCCGACTATTCTCGTCAATGATAAAAGAGAAAAGTTGGCAGTCGATTGGTCTTTCAATGCCTGGGGTGGTGCTGTAGACGGTCTCTACCAAGACTATGAAGCAGATGACCAAGTGGCCAGTCGTTTTGCTGAGATCTTGAAAATACCTGTTTACGATGCTAAACCTTTTGTACTGGAAGGTGGAGCGATCCATAGCGATGGTCAAGGAACCATTCTTGTGACTGAAAGTTGTCTTCTAAGTCCTGGACGCAATCCCCACCTGTCTAAAGAGGAAATCGAAAACACCTTATTGGAGAGCCTTGGCGCTGAAAAAGTTATCTGGCTTCCCTATGGTATTTATCAAGATGAGACAAACGAGCACGTTGATAATGTAGCAGCCTTCGTTGGTCCTGCAGAGCTTGTTCTAGCTTGGACAGACGATAAAAGCGATCCTCAGTATGCTATGTCTGCAGCCGACCTTGAGATTTTAGAAAAGGAAACGGATGCAAAAGGTCGCACTTTCACTATTCATAAGCTTCCTATTCCAGCTATTCGTCAGGTTGTCACTAAGGAGGATTTACCAGGTTATACCTATGAATATGGGGAAGAGGAGCGTTATGAGGGCGAGCGTCTTGCAGCTTCCTATGTCAATTTCTATATTGCCAACAAGGCTGTCTTAGTTCCACAGTTTGAGGATGTTAACGACCAAGTAGCCCTAGATATTCTCAGCAAGTGTTTCCCAGACCGAAAAGTTGTAGGAATACCAGCCAGAGATATTCTTTTAGGTGGTGGCAATATCCACTGTATCACCCAACAAATCCCAGAATAGGAGAAAAAGATGAGAAATGTAAGAGTTGCAGCCATTCAGATGCAATGCGCTAAGGATGTGGCAACAAATATTCAAACAGCGGAGCGCTTAGTACGTCAGGCTGCAGAACAAGGTGCACAAATCATTCTCTTACCAGAGTTGTTTGAACGTCCCTATTTTTGTCAGGAACGTCAGTATGACTACTACCAGCATGCCCAGTCTGTGACAGACAATACAGCTATTCAGCATTTTAAGGTGATTGCTAAGGAACTAGAAGTTGTTTTACCGATCAGTTTCTATGAAAAAGATGGCAATGTCTTGTATAACTCTATTGCCGTTATTGATGCAGATGGAGAAGTGCTGGGCGTTTATCGAAAGACCCACATACCAGATGATCATTATTATCAAGAAAAGTTTTACTTCACGCCTGGTAACACTGGTTTCAAGGTCTGGGATACTCGCTACGCTAAGATTGGGATTGGCATCTGTTGGGATCAATGGTTCCCTGAAACAGCGCGCTGTCTTGCGTTGAATGGGGCAGAATTGCTCTTTTACCCAACCGCTATCGGTTCAGAGCCAATTTTGGATACAGACAGTTGTGGTCACTGGCAACGTACTATGCAAGGGCACGCAGCAGCAAATATTGTCCCAGTTATTGCAGCCAATCGTTACGGTTTGGAAAAAGTCACTCCTAGTGAGGAAAATGGCGGACAGAGTTCCAGTCTTGACTTCTACGGTTCGTCCTTTATGACAGATGAAACAGGAGCTATTCTAGAGCGTGCTGAAAGACAAGGTGAAGCTGTTCTGTTAGCGAGCTATGACCTTGACAAGGGAGCAAGTGAACGCCTCAACTGGGGACTGTTTCGTGATAGAAGACCAGAAATGTACCAACGGATTACCGACTAGAAGATACATTTCATAATAAATTTTTGATATTCACGCCTGTCTTACAAAAATGTAAGATAGGCTTTTTAAATGTAAGATGGGTGTACGATTATACGTAGAAATGTATGCTATACTCTATGTAGATCAAAAAGAAAGAGGTTTATTATGAAAAAATGGAATGCGACGCAGTTGAAGTATCTGATGGCGGCAGTAATGGTTCTGGACCATATCCCTCATATCACCGGGATCGTTTCTCCTCTGTGGGAAGGTATCTTCCACGCATTGACCCGTTGTGTGGGAGTTTGGTTTGCCTATATGGCTATGGAAGGATTCATCCATACTCGAAACCTGAGAGACTATCTCATCCGCCTTTGGAGTTGGGCGCTTATCATGTTTGCTGGAAATAGCCTTCTCAATGCCCTATTTGCATCCAAAGGAGTAATGGTCAATAATAATATTTTCTTTACTTTGGCCATCGGTGTCACCATGCTTTGGATTGGTTTTCCCAGAAAAGAGCTGGATAAAAAAGAGAAGTTGTGGCGTCGGATTGGGCTTGCTGGTCTCTTGATTTTCGGTTGTCTTTTTACTGAGGGTGGTATCACCATGCTACCATTTCTCTTGATTAGTTACTCTTGCCGAAATCGCAAGGGCTTGCGAAATCTCCTATATGCCTTTCTGTGGGCCTTCTTGTTAGTGACTTCCATCCAAATATACGACACTTGGTACCAAACACTGGAAATGATGCTTTACAATTCTGACTGGCTCTTTATCACCGTTTTTCCTTTTATGGTCTTGTATAATGGACAGCGAGGTAAGGAAACCGTCTGGAGTAAATATTTCTTTTATATTTTCTACCCAGCTCATCTATGGATTATAACTTTGATTGCTTATTTGGTTAAGTAACAAAAAAGCAAATAACAGTAATTTCTGTCTATTTGCTTTTCTTTTTTATAAAATATACTTCTCAATCGCACGCGCAACGCCGTCTTCTTCATTGCTGGTTGTAACGTCATTGGCTAAGGATTTGACATGGTCGCTGGCATTTCCCATAGCAATGCCAAGCCCTGCAAACTGAAGCATTTCGATATCGTTATTGGCATCGCCCATGGCCATAATCTCTGAGGGCTCGATCTTCAAAATCGCTGCTAGTCGAGAAAGAGCAGTAGCCTTTGTTGTTCCAAGTGGCATGGCTTCATAAATGACTGGCTGCGAACGAACACCGCTAAATCGTTGACAGAGTTCCTCAGCAAACCGTTGCTCAAAATCGTCTGTTTGCTCTTTTGTTCCTAAAAACATTCCTTGGAACATCCGATATTTACCACTGGTGGCTTCCTCAAGGGAAATTTCAGTCAGGTCTGAAAAGACTAGCTTGGCATCATTTTGAACGATTTGATTAGGCTTGCCACCGAGGACAAAATAATGCTCCTCATCAAAAAGAGTCAACTGGACGTCGCTTTTTTCTGCTAAGTCATAGAGGTATTCGATGTCAGCTGGACTGAGTTCTTGCCAGTCAACTAGACTCCAGTCACTGGTCTGGTGGGTTGAACAACCATTATTGACAATGACATACTCGTTCTGGAGGTCCAGTCCCAATTTTTTATAGTAAGGAAGGACACCGAAAAGCGGGCGACCTGTACAGAGAACCAGTTTGACACCTTTTTCAATGGCTTGGTGAATGGCAGTAATGTGGGCTTGTGGGATTTCCTTGGCTTCGTTAAGGAGGGTTCCGTCCATATCCAAGGCTAGTAGTTTAATCATAAGACTTCCTTTTCTAGGTGTTTTGCTATTATTATAGCATATAGACTATAAAATGTCCGACAGAATTGTAACATTCGACTTTCCTTTTCTTGAAAAACAAAATAAATTCTTATATAATATGTATACTTAATATTTTAGGAGAAAAAATGTCAAAGTATCACTTTAATTCAATTTACAAAAATGATGAAACAGAATCTACAGGCCTTCTTTTCATCAAAATCTACAACAAGTGGGAAAGCAATTTAAAAAGAGTTTTGAAATCGGTTGGTCTTACTTTGCCTCAATTTATCGTTTTAACCTCGCTCTTGTTTTTGTCTAATAGAGAAAAATATGTAACGCAAGTTGATATCGCTCGGTTCACTGGTATGGATGTCATGACGGTTTCCCAGATTGTTAGACTACTGGAGAAGAAGGACTACATTAGACGTGATCAACATCCAAAGGATAGTCGGGCAAAACTGGTCTCAGTGACGAAGTCTGGCGCGGAGAAGGTCAATCAAGCTTTACCTTTAGTAGAAGGGGTTGATGAAGAATTTTTTGATAAACTTTCTGAAGATAGAGAAAGTTTTAATCGCATGTTAGTAGAGTTGGAGGATAAAAATGCCTAGATATTGGGTCGGAGTTGTTTCGAAGAACCATGTTTTAAGAGGAGTTGAAGGAAATTTTTGCCAGGTCTGTCATGGAAAGGGTGGCCCCTTAAATCGTATGAAAAAAGGTGACTATCTTTTATACTATAGTCCAAAATACGATATGAACGGTCAAGATAAGTTACAGGCTTTTGTGGCCGTAGGTAAAATTATAGACGACAAGGCCTATCAAGTAGAGCAATTTGAAGGATTCTTTCCCTTTAGACGAAATGTTGAGTATTATCAACCAGTCAAAGATTGCTCCATAGAAATAGCCAGACAACATCCTGAATGGAGAGACTATACTTCTCGACTTCGTTATGGACATTTTGAAGTTTCCAAAGACTTTTTCCTCTATATCTTTCAGCATATGAAAGTGGATGATGAAGCATGATTGATTTGCTAGTTAAATGATTATCAACAAGAATTTTGGATTTGGACTGTGAAGCGAACTTTGCTATAATAGAGTAAGAAACTTTGATAAACCAAACGAGGCAGAGATGAAATTACTTTATACTGATATTCGGACTTCTTTGACAGAAATTCTAACTAGAGAGTCGGAGGAGCTAGTTGCTGCTGGCAAGCGAGTCTTCTACATCGCCCCCAACTCTCTTTCATTTGAAAAGGAACGCGCCGTGCTGGAATGCTTGTCCCAGCAGGCTTCTTTTGCGATTACCGTCACGCGCTTTGCTCAAATGGCTCGTTACCTAGTTTTAAATGATTTGCCTGCCAAGACCAGTCTAGATGATATCGGCCTTGGGATGGCCTTTTATAAATGCCTTGCAGAACTGGATCCCAAAGTCTTACGTGTGTATGGTGCAATTAAGCAGGATCCTCAATTTATCCAGCAGTTGATTGAACTTTATCATGAGATGACGACTGCTCAGATGAGCTTTTTGGACTTGGAAAGTTTGACGGATGAGGATAAACGAGCAGATTTACTCTTGATTTTTGAGCAAGTGACTGCCTATCTCAATCAAGGTCAGTTGGCTCAGGGAAGTCAGTTGTCCCATTTGATTGAGGCTATTGAGAATGACAAGGTAAGCAGTGATTTCAGTCAGATTGCCTTGGTTATTGATGGATTTACCCGTTTTTCTGCCGAGGAAGAGCGTGTAGTGGATCTGCTCCATCGAAAAGGTGCCGAGATTGTTATTGGGGCTTATGCAAGCAAGAAGGCTTATAGCAGTCCGTTCACTGAAGGGAATCTCTACCAAGCCAGTGTGGAATTTCTTCATCATTTGGGGGCAAAATACCAAACACCTGCTCAGGATCGTTCTCAGACACATGAGAAAATGGATAGTTTTGACAAGGCCTCTCGTTTGCTGGAGTCTTCTTATGATTTTTCAGAACTTGCTTTAGATGTAGATGAGAAGGACAGTGAAAACCTGCAAATCTGGTCTTGTTTGACGCAAAAAGAGGAGTTGGAGCTGGTGGCTCGCGCTATTCGTCAGAAATTACATGACCATCCAGAACTGAGTTACAAGAATTTTCGCATTCTCTTAGGGGATGTGGCTTCTTACCAGTTATCACTGAAAACCATTTTTGACCAGTATCAGATTCCTTTCTATCTTGGTAGAAGTGAATCCATGGCTCATCATCCTTTGACTCAGTATGTGGAGTCTATTTTACGTTTGAAACGCTACCGTTTTCGTCAGGAGGATTTGATTAATCTCCTCAGAACTGGTCTGTATACTGACCTTAGCCAAGCGGATATTGATGCTTTTGAGCAATATCTCCGCTATCTTGGCATCAATGGCTTGCCTGCTTTTCAGCAGACCTTTACCAAATCCCACCATGGAAAATTTGATTTAGAGCGTTTAAATTCTCTTCGTCTGCGAGTTTTGGCGCCACTTGAAACCTTATTTGCCAGTCGAAAACAAAAGGCTGAAAATCTCTTGCAAAAGTGGAATACTTTTCTAAAAAATGCTGCTTTAAGCAAGCAGATGCATGGTTTAACATCTACTATGGAGGCTTATGAACAGGAAAGACAAGCCGAAGTTTGGAAGGCTTTCTGCCATGTTTTAGAACAATTTGCGACCGTTTTCGCTGGTACACAGGTTAGTCTAGAGGATTTCCTAGCCTTGCTCCATTCTGGAATGAGCTTATCCCAGTATCGTACCATTCCAGCGACAGTGGACACTGTTCTGGTGCAGAGTTACGATTTGATTGCGCCCTTAACGGCTGACTTTGTCTATGCCATCGGACTGACTCAGGATCATTTACCAAAAATTGCGCAAAACATCAGTCTTTTGACAGATGAAGAACGACAAAGTCTAAACCAAGCGACTGAGGAGGGAGCACAATTACTGATTGCAAGTAGTGAAAATCTCAAGAAAAATCGCTATACCATGCTTTCTTTAGTCAATGCTGCTCGTAAGCAGTTGGTGTTATCCGCTCCAAGTCTCCTCAATGAAAATGAGAGCAAGGAATCGGCCTATCTTCAGGAACTGGTGAGTTTTGGATTTAGCCGGATAGAAAAGAAAATTCATCAAAAAAGTCTGTCTAAGGATGATATGGGTTCTTATCACAGTCTTTTGTCTAGTCTGGTTGCCTATCACCAGCAGTATGAGACGAGTGATACAGAGCAAGATGTGACCTTTGTCAAGGTTCTGGCGCGTGTGATGGGGAAAAAACTTGATCAGAAAGGTCTTACAAATCCAGCTATCCCAACTAATCCAAGTAGCAAACCATTAGAGAAAGAGACCTTGCAGGCTCTCTATCCCGCTGACAAGGAGTTTTACCTTTCTACGTCTGGTTTGACGGAGTTTTACCGCAATGAATACAGTTATTTCCTCCGTTATGTCTTAGGTTTGCAGGAAGAATTGCGCCTACGTCCTGATGCTCGCAGTCATGGGAATTTCTTGCATCGTATTTTTGAACGGGCCTTGAAACTGCCTGATGAAGATTCCTTTGATAAGCGTTTGGAACAAGCCATTAAGGAAACCAGCCAAGAACGCGAATTTGAGGCTATTTATCAGGAAAGTTTGGAAGCCCAGTTTACAAAGGAAATTCTACTTGATGTTGCGCGAACTACGGGCCACATCCTTCGTCATAATCCAGCCATTGAAACCATCCAAGAGGAAGCAACATTTGGTGGTAAAGATCAAGCCTTTATTCAATTGGATAATGGTCGGAGTGTCCATGTGCGAGGCAAGGTTGATCGCATTGACCGCCTGAAAGCTGATGGAGCGTTAGGAGTGGTAGACTACAAGTCTAGTCTGACTCAGTTCCAGTTTCCGAATTTCTTTAATGGGCTTAATTCCCAACTGCCCACCTATCTTGCTGCCCTAAAAAGAGAAGGGGAGCAGAACTTTTTCGGAGCTATGTACTTGGAAATGGCTGAACCCGTCCAATCTTTATTAGCTGTTAAAAGTCTGGCAGGAGCAGTAGTAGAAGCCAGCAAATCAATGAAATACCAAGGACTCTTTTTAGAAAAAGAAAGCAGTCACTTGGGCGAGTTTTATAACAAAAACAAGGCCAATCAGCTGACAGACGAGGAGTTCCAGCTCCTGCTGGACTATAATGCCCACCTGTATAAGAAGGTAGCTGAGAAGATTTTACAAGGTCAGTTTGCCATTAATCCCTATACCGAAAATGGCAGAAGCATTGCCCCATACGTCCAGCAACACCAAGCCATCACAGGTTTTGAAGCAAATTACCACTTAGGACAAGCCCGTTTCCTAGAGAAGTTGGACTTAGCTGACGGCAAACGTCTGGTCGGAGAAAAACTCAAGCAAGCTTGGTTTGAAAAAATAAGAGAGGAGTTGAATCGATGAAGCCCATTTCCTTTTTAACTGAGGAAGAAATTCAAAAACTGCAAAAAGCAGAAGCAAGTTCGAGCAAGGAACAGAAGAAAACAGCCGAGCAAATCGAAGCCATTTATACCGCAGGGCAAAATATCCTTGTTTCAGCGTCTGCTGGTTCAGGGAAGACCTTTGTCATGGCAGAGCGTATTCTGGATCAGTTAGCACGTGGTGTGGAAATCAGCCAACTCTTTATCTCGACCTTTACCGTCAAGGCTGCTACAGAACTCAAGGAACGTTTGGAGAAAAAAATCAGCCAACAAATACAAGAAACCGATGATGTCGATCTCAAACAACACTTGGGACGCCAGTTGGCAGATCTACCAAACGCTGCCATCGGAACCATGGACTCCTTCACGCAAAAATTCCTTGGCAAACATGGCTATCTGATTGATATCGCACCGAACTTCCGTATTTTGCAAAATGAAAGTGAACAGTTACTCTTAAAGAACGAAGTTTTTCATCAGGTTTTTGAAGAGCATTACCAAGGTGAAAATAAAGAGAAATTTAGTCGATTAGTGAAAAACTTTGCTGGACGTGGCAAGGATGAACGAGGTCTGCGCCAGCAAGTCTACAAAATCTATGATTTCCTTCAATCCACCAGCAGTCCCCAAAAATGGCTGAACGAGTCTTTCCTCAAAGGGTTTGAAGAAGCTGACTTTGCAAATGAAAAAGACAAACTAACTGAGCAAATCAAGCAGGCGCTTTGGGACTTGGAAAGTTTCTTCCGTTATCATCTGGATAACGATGCCAAGGAGTTTCCAAAAGCTACCTATTTAGAAAATGTGCAGCTGGTTCTGGATGAAATTGGCTCCTTAAATCAAGAGTCCGATAGCCAGGCTTATCAAGCTGTGCTTGCGCGTATTATCGCCATCTCTAAGGAGAAAAATGGTCGATCTCTAGCTAACTCCAGTCGTAAGGCCGATTTGAAGCCACTGGCTGATGCCTACAACGAAGAGAGAAAGACCCAGTTTGCTAAACTAGGACAACTAGCGGACCAGATAACCATTCTCGACTACCAAGAACGTTATCATGAAGATACTTGGGAGCTAGCTAAAACTTTCCAAACCTTTATGAGTGATTTTGTGGAGGCTTATCGTGAACGCAAACACCAGGAAAATGCCTTTGAATTCGCTGATATTAGTCATTACACCATTGAGATTTTAGAGAATTTCCCACAAGTCCGCGAGGCTTATCAGGAACGATTCCACGAAGTCATGGTCGATGAGTATCAGGATACTAACCACATTCAAGAACGGATGCTGGAATTGCTGTCGAATGGTCACAATCGCTTTATGGTGGGAGATATCAAGCAGTCTATCTACCGTTTCCGTCAGGCAGATCCCCAAATTTTCAATGAAAAATTTCAACGCTATGCGCAAAATCCTAAAGAGGGTAAGTTGATACTCCTCAAGGAAAATTTCCGTAGCAGTTCAGAAGTGCTATCAGCAACCAATGATGTTTTTGGACGTCTTATGGACCAAGAGGTCGGCGAAATCAACTATGATAGCATGCACCAGCTTGTTTTTGCTAATACCAAGCTGGCTCCTAATCCAGACAACAAGGCAGAATTTCTCCTCTACGATAAGGACGATAGTGGGCAAGAGGAGGAAGAGAGCCAAACAGAATCGAAACTAACTGGGGAAATGCGTCTGGTCATCAAGGAAATCTTGAAGCTCCATCAAGAGAAAGGTGTAGCCTTTAAGGAAATTGCCCTTTTGACTTCCAGTCGCAGTCGAAATGACCAGATCCTCCTCGCTCTGTCTGAGTACGGAATTCCAGTTAAAACCGACGGTGAGCAAAACAATTATCTCCAATCCCTAGAAGTACAAGTCATGCTGGACACCCTGCGCGTCATTCACAATCCCCTGCAAGACTATGCCTTGGTAGCACTTATGAAGTCTCCTATGTTTGGTTTTGACGAGGACGAGTTGGCACGCTTATCCCTTCAGAAAGTAGAAGATAAAGTCCAAGAGAATCTCTATGAGAAACTGGTCAATGCTCAAAAACTGGCAACAAGTCAGAAAAACTTGATTTATACAGCTCTAGCTGAAAAACTAAATCAGTTCATGGATATCTTGGATTCTTGGCGCTTATATGCCAAAACCCACTCTCTCTATGACTTGATTTGGAAGATTTATAATGACCGTTTTTATTATGACTATGTTGGAGCCTTGCCAAACGGACCTGCTAGACAGGCTAATCTCTATGCCCTAGCTCTACGAGCTGACCAGTTTGAAAAGAGCAATTTCAAGGGTTTGTCGCGTTTTATACGTATGATTGACCAAGTCCTAGAAGCCCAGCACGATCTCGCAAGCGTAGCTGTCGCTCCACCTAAAGATGCCGTGGAACTCATGACCATTCACAAGAGCAAAGGACTGGAGTTTCCTTATGTCTTTATCCTCAACATGGATCAGGACTTCAACAAGCAAGACTCGATGTCAGACGTCATTCTCAGCCGTCAAAATGGGCTTGGTGTCAAATACATTGCCAAGGTGGAAACAGGAGCAGTGGAAGCACACTATCCTAAAACCATCAAACTCTCCATTCCTAGCCTGACCTATACGCAGAATGAGAAAGAACTGCAACTGGCTAGCTATTCAGAGCAGATGCGTCTGCTGTATGTTGCCATGACAAGGGCTGAGAAAAAGCTCTATCTTGTTGGCAAGGGCTCTCGCGAAAAGCTAGAAGCCAAGGAATACCCAGCAGCAAACAATGGAAAATTAGATAGCAATACCAGACTGCAAGCAAGAAATTTCCAAGATTGGGTCTGGGCTATCAGTAAAGTATTTACCAAGGACAATCTCAACTTTAGCTATCGTTTTGTTGGTGAAGACCTGTTGACTAGAGAAGCTATTGGTCAATTGGAAAACAAGAGCCCTCTCCAAGATAGCTCTCAAGCAGACAATCGCCAGTCAGAAACTATCAAAGAAGCTTTGGAAATGCTGAAAGAGGTGGAAGTTTATAATACTCTTCACCGCGCAGCCATTGAACTACCAAGTGTTCAAACCCCAAGCCAAATCAAGAAATTCTACGAACCCGTTATGGATATGGAAGGGGTAGAAATTACTAACCAAACTCAATCACCGGAAAAGCAAATCAGCTTTGATTTACCAGATTTTTCAACTAAAGAAAAGGTAACTGGAGCTGAGATTGGTAGTGCAACCCACGAACTCATGCAAAGAATTGACCTCATTCAGCAACCAACACTTGCTAGCCTGACAGAAACTCTCAAACAAGTTCAGACTAGTCCAGCTGTTAGAGACAAGATCAATCTTTCTAAAATTCTTGCCTTCTTTGATACAGCACTTGGTCAGGAAATTCTCGCTAATACCAGCCATCTTTACCGCGAGCAACCTTTCTCCATGCTCAAAAAAGATCAAAAGATTAAGGAAGATTTCGTTGTCCGTGGAATCTTGGATGGCTATCTGCTTTATGAGGATCGCATCGTTCTTTTCGACTACAAAACAGACCGTTACGATGAACCAAGTCAACTCATAGACCGCTATCGTGGTCAGTTAGCCTTATACGGAGAGGCTTTATCTAGAGCCTATTCGATTGAAAACATAGAAAAATACTTGATTTTGCTCGGCAAAGATCAGGTTCAAGTTGTAAAAGTATAATTTATACTCTTCGAAAATCAAATTCAAACCACGTCAGCTTCACCTTGCCGTACTCAAGTACAGCCTACGGCTAGCTTCCTAGTTTGCTCTTTAATTTTCATTGAGTATTAGAAAGGAGACCTCGTGACACTTCCAGTTAGAAAATCCCTGCACGATGCGGTTTTACAGGCTTCAAAAGCCGATACTTGGGATCAAGCTACCAAGGAATGGAATGAAGTTTCCTTGATCTTTAATGGCATTGGCCGTAGTAATTGTGTTTGCGGGAATGCCATAAAATACGCCTACGAACTCTTTAATGGTGTCACAGGCCAACGCCTCTTTCCAATCGGTAGTGACTGCGTCCGTCATTTTCATCGTATTATCCTCGATCAGCAACTGGAAGAGGAAGACAAGCTTCTCAGAAAACTTGAAAACCTAACCAGAAAGGCTCAGAAAAAGGAAAAAATCAAGGTCAATAAAAGCGACTTTGACGAACGACTTTTAAAATGGTTTTGGGAAAAAGGTGTTTTCAAAGCCAATCGTGGCAATCATTTTGCGCCTGAGAGAGACTATCAGCTCTTCCTAGAGGTCTTTCAAGGCGGAAGTTGGACCAAGGCAGAGCCAAAGAAGAAGGCTCGTATGGAAGAAGTGCTGGAAAAGTGTATCAAACCTTTTCTACTTGGTAAGACCGATGAACAACTCTACCTTGTCAAACTAGGCAAGGAGAAAATCGACTACGAGCAGCATCTACGGATTCAAGCAGAGAAAGAACGCAAGAAAAGAGATAAAATCGCCAAGCAATACGCTGACAACCTCATTCTTGCCATGGGACCTGCAGAACGAGCCTATCAAGATTACTTTGGCTTTACAGAAACCTTGACCCAAGAAGAACGAAAATGGGAAAAAATCCTCTTTGGAAAAAATAGAGACGAACGGGCTATCAAGGTTAAACAAAACCAAAAGGAGTTGGAAAAGGATCAGCGAATTGCAAATCAAGATCCTATTGAACGAAAGCAGAAGCAGACTTGGCTTCTTAATTCCTATTTTCGGGATTTGCCTGATGAAAAAGCTAGATTTTCTCGGCTTCTATTAGAATATCGAAAAAGTGGAGAAGTAGCCTTTTCAGATGAATACTTATCTGAGCATCTCATCGATTTTTTCTACAAGATGAAAGCCTTTGAGTTTGAAATTGCACCAGAACAAGTCCGCGATTTTCTAAAAGAATGCCTTCAGGCAGAACATCTATCATCTGCACAAGAAAGTTGGACTAGAGGGATTCTCCTCAATTGTCTTCATCCGTTTTTAGATAGGTTACTCATATAGAAAAAATCCTACCTTGTCTATGCATGGTAGGATTTAAGTATCACCAAATATGTACTGGTAAAGTTGGACGACTTTCTGAAAACACTGCGTGTCCATTCTTGTTATTTTTTGAGCATTACGCATCCGAAAATCAAAGGTATACAGTTGAAATGGATTGACAGCGCCATCTACCTTGTCCGAAGAGACAGGAACGAGCAAGCCTTTTTCTGCCAAACGACGTTGGCCGTGAGTGATAGGACAGACAGCCACAAAACCAGTTTGCAAGGCATATTCTCTCCTAGAAACTACCAAGGCAGGTCGCCGTTTCTGGATTTCTCGACCGACTGATGGATCAAAGTCCAGCCAAATGATATCCTGCTTTTCAGGAATATAGTCAGATTTCGCTATCAAGTGACCTTACCCCTTCAAAATCATTTGTCATTCTCAAATCAGTAATCCCATCAAAAGGATCTTTCAGTTTTGGAGCTAAGACAATGACTCCGTCAATCCCTTTGTAGACAACCATTTCTTGACCTTCTGTCATCCCCAAATTTTTAGGAATAGTCACAGTGAGAGAATTCCCTACCTTCCGAGTCTTTACTGTATTCATCGCTCTACCTCCACGAATTAGTATACACTAAGTATATACCTGTTAGCAAAAAAAGTCAAGTAAATCGTGACTGGCATCAAGGATGTTTCGTACCTATACTATTTGTCATTTATTGTGGTCAAAGCCTGTGCAAAAGTTCCTCATTTATGATAGAATAGGTAGTAAGAAAGAAAACGTTTTTACTACGTTTTTTTTAGTCGGAAGGGGAAAATATTATGGCTACTATTCAATGGTTTCCGGGTCACATGTCTAAGGCTCGGCGGCAAGTTCAGGAGAATCTTAAGTTTGTTGATTTTGTGACGATTTTGGTGGATGCTCGGCTACCTTTATCTAGTCAAAATCCTATGTTAACCAAGATTGTGGGGGATAAACCTAAACTCTTGATTTTAAATAAGGCGGATCTTGCTGATCCTGCAATGACCAAAGAATGGCGTCAGTATTTTGAATCACAGGGAATCCAAACTCTGGCTATCAATTCCAAAGAGCAAGTGACTGTAAAAGTTGTTACTGATGCTGCTAAAAAGCTCATGGCTGATAAGATTGCACGCCAGAAAGAACGCGGTATTAAGATCGAAACCTTGCGGACTATGATTATCGGAATTCCAAATGCCGGCAAGTCAACTCTCATGAACCGTTTGGCTGGGAAAAAGATTGCGGTTGTCGGCAATAAACCAGGTGTTACCAAAGGACAACAGTGGCTCAAAACCAATAAAGACCTTGAAATTTTAGACACGCCAGGTATTCTATGGCCTAAATTTGAAGACGAAACCGTCGCTTTGAAACTAGCCCTGACAGGAGCCATTAAAGACCAGTTGCTTCCTATGGATGAAGTGACCATTTTTGGTCTCAATTATTTCAAAAAACATTATCCAGAAAAGCTAGCTGAACGCTTCAAACAAATGAAGATAGAAGAAGAAGCACCTGTTATCATCATGGATATGACTCGTGCCCTTGGTTTCCGAGACGACTACGACCGCTTTTACAGCCTCTTCGTCAAGGAAGTCCGTGATGGAAAACTCGGTAACTACACCTTAGATACATTGGA
The DNA here is from genome assembly GCA_963535345.1 of uncultured Streptococcus sp. GTDB lineage: Bacteria > Bacillota > Bacilli > Lactobacillales > Streptococcaceae > Streptococcus. Next base: position 16,425 of record CAUSWL010000009.1, on the reverse strand, counting down.
CGACATCGATGACGACGATTAAAGAAATCAAAGAACTTCTTGCCACTGTCAAAGAATTAGACAATCCCCTTTTTCTTGAACTGGAAAAGGATCCTCGTTCTGGGGTTCAAAAGGAAATCAGCAAACGTAAAAAAGCCATTCAGGCTGAACTGGATGAAGACCTTCGCCTGGAAACTATGCTTTCTTATGAAAAAGAACTTTATAAGCAAGGATTGACTCTAATTGCAGGTGTTGACGAGGTTGGCCGTGGTCCTCTTGCTGGACCTGTAGTCGCTGCAGCCGTTATCTTGCCGAAAAGTTGTAAGATTAGAGGCCTCAACGATAGCAAGAAGATCCCCAAAAAGAAACATTTGGAAATTTATCATGCTGTTCAAGATCAAGCCTTGGCAATCGGTATTGGTATCATGGATAATCAGGTCATCGACCAAGTCAATATCTATGAAGCAACCAAACTAGCTATGAAGGAAGCAATCTCCCAGCTCAGTCCTCAACCTGAGCACCTTTTGATAGATGCCATGAAACTGGATTTACCAATTTCACAAATCTCCATCATCAAAGGTGATGCTAATTCCCTTTCAATCGCAGCGGCTTCTATAGTAGCCAAGGTTACACGTGATGAATTGATGAAGGAATTCGACCAGCAGTTCCCTGGCTATGATTTCGCTGCTAATGCAGGATATGGAACAGCTAAACACCTGGAAGGACTCGAAAAACTAGGAGTTACCCCAATTCACCGAACCAGCTTTGAACCCGTTAAATCACTGGTTTTAGGAGAAAAAGAAAGTTAAGTTAGAAGGAATGATTATGGAGGAACAGTCAGAAACACTCAGTTCCAAGAAAGAATTTGCCTTTGCCTCAAGCACCATATTATCCCAAGTTGGGCGAGGAGTCATTGTTGGTCTCGTCGTCGGGCTAATCGTCGGATCCTTTCGTTTCTTAATCGAAAAGGGCTTCCACCTGATACAAGGACTCTATCAAGAACCAGCGCACCTAGTGCGCAATCTTTTTATCATTGGTCTATTTTATTTAATAGTTTGCTGGCTTAGTGCGAAACTAACTCGGTCAGAAAAAGATATCAAGGGTTCAGGAATTCCTCAAGTCGAAGCCGAACTAAAGGGACTCATGACTCTTAACTGGTGGAGTGTTCTCTGGAAGAAATATGTATTAGGAATTCTTGCTATTGCCAGTGGGCTCATGCTAGGTCGAGAAGGGCCAAGTATTCAACTTGGAGCAGTTGGTGGTAAAGGTATTGCCAAGTGGCTCAAATCTAGCCCAGTAGAGGAACGTTCCCTGATTGCCAGTGGAGCTGCTGCAGGATTAGCAGCTGCCTTTAATGCACCAATTGCAGGTCTCCTCTTTGTTGTAGAAGAAGTCTATCACCATTTTTCCCGCTTTTTCTGGGTCTCAACTCTAGCAGCCAGTCTCGTAGCAAACTTTGTCTCACTACTCATATTTGGCCTAACACCCGTACTGGATATGCCAGACAACATTCCTCTCATGACCCTAGACCAGTATTGGATTTACCTCTTTATGGGAGTTTTTCTCGGACTTTCTGGTTTTCTCTATGAGAAGGCTGTACTCAATGTTGGTCGAATTTATGACTGGATTGGTCAAAAAATCCATTTGGATAAAGCTTATTATCCAATCCTAGCCTTTATCCTTATCATACCAGTCGGGATTTTCTTGCCACAAATCCTTGGTGGTGGAAATCAGCTTGTTCTTTCCCTAACTGAGCAAGATTTTAGTTTTCAAGTTTTATTAGCTTACTTTTTGATCCGCTTTGTTTGGAGTATGATTAGTTATGGAAGTGGCCTCCCAGGAGGAATTTTCCTACCCATTTTGGCGCTTGGTTCCTTACTCGGTGCCCTAGTTGGTGTCATTTGTGTGAATATTGGGCTTGTTAGTCAGGAGCAGTTTCCTATATTTGTCATTTTAGGAATGAGTGGCTACTTTGGGGCAATTTCCAAGGCTCCCTTAACTGCTATGATACTCGTTACTGAGATGGTAGGGGACATTCGAAACCTCATGCCACTGGGCTTAGTAACCTTGGTCGCCTACATCGTCATGGATCTGCTCAAGGGAGCACCAGTCTATGAGGCAATGCTAGAAAAAATGCTACCAGAAGAAGCAACAGACGAAGGAGAAGTCACTCTTATTGAAATCCCTGTATCAGATAAGATCGCTGGAAAACAAGTTCACGAACTAAACTTGCCACATAACGTACTCATCACCACCCAAGTCCATAATGGCAAAAGTCAAACCGTTAACGGCTCAACTAGAATGTATCTGGGTGATATGATTCACCTAGTGATTCCAAAAAGTGAAATTGGAAAAGTCAAAGATTTGTTGTTATAAGTTCTGTTTACATAATTTATTTTACGTAAAATATTATTGAAAGGATTCTCAATGAAAAGAAATAAGGCAATTGCGGTATATTTGCTAGGCACATTTAGCCAGTTAGTATCAGTTTGTCTCCTTTTCTTTCTCTTGAATCATTTTTCTATTCATTCCAATCTATTATCTATTTTAGGAATCTTTCTAGGTGGCATTTCTTCAGCTCTTTGGGGAATTATTGTTGCAAATCACTATTTTCATATTCCTTTTAAGAAGATCGTTAACGATTTTTTTAACATTCATACCAGTTATAAACACTATTTATTATCTTTTTCCCTAATTATCCTTGATTTTTCTTTTCTAATGTTTGGTGGGAAAATAGTAGAATTTAGCTGGTATCTCCCATTTTTGATGTTCTTCAAATTTCTTTTCTTTGGTGGTATAGAAGAGATTGGATGGCGATATGTCTTTCAACCAATTTTACAAGAGAAGCTGCCGTATTTTCACTCAACAATCCTAACATTTTTCAGCTGGGCAATTTGGCATCTGTTGTTCTTTTAAATTGACGGCTCCCTAGCAACACTGCAAACTCTACCGTTTTTATTTGGATTGATGACGAATTCTTTCATACTCTCAGCTCTTTATATCAAAACAAAGAATCTCTGGATTTGCGTTATGACACATTCGATCATTAACGTCTTGTCTCAGCTAACCATAGATATTGATCGATACGAAACCTACCTAATCAAAATTTTCGTCATCTTGGTATCCTGCTACATGGTAGTACATAAAAAAGATGAGTATAATCGGTATAAATAAAATTAAATATAATTCTTAAAAAACCAAATCAAAAAAGATTTGGTTTTTTAAGAATTAGAAATCTGATTTTCAGTATATAGTATGATTTTTCCCCCCCTACTTTGTAAAGAATGATTAGAATATTGTATAATAAGAAAAAGGAGAAAAGCATAAATGAATAATTCTGGAATTAAAAAAAGTCATACAAGAATACTAATCATTTTGTTACTCGCAACCATCACAGCAGGAGCTATTTTTATGTTTAGTTTGTTAGGAAAATCGCAAGAAGAACATCGGAATAGAGAGTATGAAGTAAGTTTGGTTAATGCCTTAAAGAATTCCTACCAAGGGATTGAAGAGATTAAAATTTCCAATCCAGAATACACAAGCCCTCCTGGTTCGTGGTCTTGTGATGTAGAAATCAAATTTAAACATGAAGTAAAAATTAAGTATGGTGTTGGATATTCTCTAGACACTGAAGAAATAACAGATACTTCATTGGAATGGGAAAATAGAGTAAAAGATCGACAATTTTTAAATGAAAACAAGGGTAAAACTGCTTCGAAAATTAGGGTAACTTATTCTAATAATGACGAAGGAGAGCAATAATGGCATTTAGTTATACTGATAAACAACTCAACGAATTAAACCACGGAAAGAATGTATATAGTGTCAATGCTGAATATGCTGAGAAAAAGAGGAAATGATAATGAGTAAAGACAGATTAAGAAAAAGCTATAAACCATTATTCATAGTTTTACTATTCGTATTCATCACATTAGGAGGTGTTTTTATGTTTAGGTTGTTAGGAAAATCGCAAGAAGAACATCGGAATAGAGAGTATGAAGTTAGTTTGGTGAATGCCTTAAAGAATTCCTATGAAGGGATTGAAGAGATTAAAATTTCTAATCCAGAATACACAAGCCCTCCTGGTTCGTGGTCTTGTGATGTAGAAATTAAATTTAAAGATGAAAGAACTCTTTCATATGGAATTAATCATCATTTAAACTATAAAATCAATTATGGTGGCCGTCAAGAAACAAACGAAGATTGGCAGTATTTAGAAACTCATAGAGGGAAAACTTTAAAGTCAGTGAGAATTACTTATTCTGATAGCGAGCAAGGAGAACTATGATGAATTTCCATTATGCTGATGAATAATTTAAACCAAGATTATACTGTTTATAGTGTGAACGAAAAGTCTTCAAGGAGAAAAAGGAGAAAAGCTTAAATGAATATTTCCAGCAATAAAAAAAGATATATAAGACTACTAATCGTTTTGTTACTCGTAGCCATCACAGCAGGAGCTATTTTTATGTTTAGGTTGTTAGGGAAGTCTCAAGAAGAGCATCGAAATAGAGAATATGAAGTAAGTCTGGTTAATGCCTTAAAGAATTCCTACCAAGGGATTAAGGAGATTAAGATTATGGATCCTTACTATAATGACAAACCGGGTTCGTGGTCTTGTGATATTTCAGTAGAGTTCAATGATAGTCAAACTATTACTTATGGAATTAATCACAGATTAACCTATAAAGAAAACCATGATGGTCTTATGAAAGGAAAAACTAATGAAGAAATTGATCAACAATGGTCGATACTTCAAAAACACATTGGTAAAACAGAATCTACAATATTAGTACGATATTCAAATGGTGAAACAGGAAAGCAATAATGGTATTTAATTATACTGATAATCAGTTGAATAATTTAACCCAAGATTTTCCTAATTATACTGTAAATGAAGAGTTTTCAAGTAGAAAAAGGAGAAAAGCTTAAATGAACAATTCCAACAAAAAAAAAACTCATAAAAGGCTGCTAATCGTTTTGTTACTCGTAGCCATTACAGCAGGAGGTGTTTCTATATTTAGTATGTTAGGGAAATCTCAAGAAGAACGTCGAAATAGAGAATATGAAGTCAGTTTGGTAAACGCCTTAAAGAATTCCTATGAAGGGATTGAGGAGGTACATATAACCGACCCTTCATATGCATCAATTCCGTCTGATTCTTGGGGCGCAAAAGTTAAAATATTTTTTTCTGATAGCAAACAACTAAGTTATATAATTGCATTTAATAAACAAAATAACGAAATAAGAAGTAGAGATTTTCAAAATAATTCTCGAAAAGATGATAATCAATATTTGATAAACCATCGTGGAATTACAGAAAAAAATGTAAAAGTGATTTATTCAAATGGTGAAACAGGGGAACAGTAATGGTATTTAATTATACTGATAAACAACTCGATGAATTAAAGCATGGGAAGAATGTATACAGCGTCAATGCTGAATATGCTGAGAAAAAGAGGAAATGATAATGAGTAAAGACAGATTAAGAAAAAGCTATAAACCATTATTCATAGTTTTACTACTCGCAACTATCACAGCAGGAGGTGTTTTTATATTTAGTATGTTAGGAAAATCCCAAGAAGAACGTCGAAATAGAGAGTATGAAGTTAGTTTGGTAAATGCCTTAAAGAATTCATATGAAGGGATAGAAGAAATCAAAATTTCCAATCCAACATATACGAACCCTCCTGGTGACTGGTCTTGTAAGGTTGATATTTTGTTTGAAGATGGGGAAAAAATATTCTATGGAATTCCACATAACCTAGATGAGATAGAAAATTACAATGGTCGTATGACTTATGGACAGCGAGATTTTCTTAACCGAAGAAAAGGAATAACAACTAATACAGTTACGGTTACATACTCTAACAAAGAAAGAGGGGAACAGTAATGGTATTTAATTATACAGAAAAACAACTTAATGAATTAATCCATGGGAAGAATGTATACAGTGTCAATGCTGAATATGCTGAGAAAAAGAGGAAATGATAATGAGTAAAGATAGATTAAGAAAAAGCTATAAACCATTATTCATAGTTTTTCTACTCGCAACTATCACAGCAGGAGGTGTTTTTATCTTTAGTATGTTAGGGAAGTCTCAAGAAGAACGTCGGAATAGAGAGTACGAAGTCAGCTTGGTCAACGCTTTAAAAAATTCCTATGAAGGGATTGAGGAGATTAAGATTTCCAATCCAAACTACACAAACCCTCCAGGTTCATGGTCTTGTGATGTAGAAATCAAATTTAATGATGAAAGAAAAACTAAGTATAGGATAGGCCATGGACTCCATGATAAAAAGAATTATCAAGGATCATTGACCAATGAGAAAAGGCAATTCCTTAACAATTACAAAGGAGTGACCTACTTAAAAGTAATTGTTACATATTCAGATAATAGCATGGGAGAACAATGATGACATTTTCCTATACAGATGAGCAGTTAAACAATTTGAATCGGGATTATGCTGTATATAGTGTAAATCTTGAATTCGCTAAGCGTAACGGTAGGACTTATGTCAATTCAAATCTCATTGAAAATATATCTCCTGATAATTTAGAAAAAACCAACACCATAACTACCTCAGATGGTCAAGAATTCCGTGTTGTTGCCACTAAGTCTGACATTGAAACAGGTTTTGATGAACTGGCAGTTGCACCTATTGTCAACGGCGAACCTGATTATAAAAGTATAGCTGTGATTGCTGCGGGAACGGATCCTGGGAGTCCTACTAAGACCTTATAGAAGTAAATCAACTTTTTCTTATTATAGTGTAAAATAGACTAATCTTATAGTATAACAAGAGAAAGGAGGAAATCTTAAATGAACAATTCCAGCATTAAAAAAAGTTATAAAAGGTTACTAATCGTTTTGTCAATCGCAATTATAACAGCAGGAGGTGTTTTTATGTTTAGTAAGTTAGGGAAGTCTCAAGAAGAACGTCGAAATAGAGAGTATGAAGTTAGTTTGGTTGAAACTTTAAAAGATAGTTATGAGGGTATTGAAGAAATTAGATTTTCTAATGCAAACTACACAAATCCTCCAGGAAGCTGGACTTGCGTAGTTGAACTATTTTTTAATGAGAGAAGCATAAAATATAAAATTAATTATTCAAAAAATGATAAACATATTTCTGATGTATCCTTAGAAAGAGAGAATAGAAAAGAGGACCGAGAATTTTTAAATAGTCACTTGGGTAAGACTAGTAAACTCACAAAAATTATTTATTCAGATGGTTCAGAAGGAGAATATTAATGGTATACACTTATACTGATAAACAACTCAATGAATTAAATCACGGAAAAAATGTTTATAGTGTAAATTCTGAATATGCTGAGAGGAGTAGAGATAACAATGAGTAAAAATAGATTAAGAAAAAGCTATAAACCATTATTCATAGTTTTTTTACTCGCAATTATCACAGCAGGTGGTATTTTTATGTTTAGTATGTTAGGGAAATCTCAAGAAGAGCGTCAGAATAGAGAGTATGAAGTTAGTTTGGTTGAAACTTTAAAAGATAGTTATGAGGGTATTGAAGAAATTAGATTTTCTAATGCAAACTACACAAATCCTCCAGGAAGCTGGACTTGCGTAGTTGAACTATTTTTTAATGAGAGAAGCATAAAATATAAAATTAATTATTCAAAAAATGATAAACATATTTCTGATGTATCCTTAGAAAGAGAGAATAGAAAAGAGGACCGAGAATTTTTAAATAGTCACTTGGGTAAGACTAGTAAACTCACAAAAATTATTTATTCAGATGGTTCAGAAGGAGAATATTAATGGTATACACTTATACTGATAAACAACTCAATGAATTAAAGCATGGGAAGAATGTATACAGTGTCAATGCTGAATATGCTGAGAAAAAGAGGAAATGATAATGAGTAAAGATAGATTAAGAAAAAGCTATAAACCATTATTCATAGTTTTTCTACTCGCAACTATCACAGCAGGAGGTATTTTTATGTTTAATTTGTTAGGAAAATCTCAAGAAGAGCGTCGAAATAGAGAATATGAAGTAAGTCTGGTTAATGCCTTAAAGAATTCCTATGAAGGGATTGAGGAGGTAACGATTACGAATCCATCGTACAGCTCAATTCCTTCAGACGCTTGGGGGGCGGATGTGAAACTAAAATTTTTTGATGGAACATCTAAAGAACATGTTTTAGCTTTTGATATAAACTCGAATAAAATTAGGATTGGAGTATATAATAAGGATGATGAAGAATTTCAACATTTTTTAAATTCTAGGCGAGGTTCTACTAAGTCAAAAGTTAAAGTTAAATATTCGAATGGTTCAGAAGGGGAGCTATGATGAATAAATACGTGTATACAGACAAACAACTTAATGAATTGAATCAAGGTCCGAATGTTTACAGTGTTAATACTGAGTTCGCACAGCGTAAAGAAAACCGAACAAATATTGTTACTGCTAAATCAGATAACGAGTTAAAAAAAGGCGAAATCAACACCATAACCACCTCCGATGGTCAAGAATTCCGTGTCGTTGCGACTAAGTCTCACCGAGGAACAGGTTTTGATGGTTTGGCGGTAGGCTCCTATAGTAAACGGCAAACCGGGTTATAAAAGTATAGCTGTGATTGCTGCGGGAACGGACCCTGGGAGTCCTACTAAGATTGATGTCGGAACAGCAGTTGCAGAAAGAGAGTCAGGTTTATCCCCTCAATATTATGTAGCAGACCGATTTGTAAAAGAAATTATGGATGATCCCCGATATGAAGTCAGTCAACTATCTGGCTATTCACAAGGTTCTTATATGCTGAAGGTAGGAGCTAAATACCACATCCCTACGACTACCTTCAATGCTTGGTTTTTTTATAATTCACTTTCTAATGAGGAAAAAGCATTCATAGATAAAAATCCTGCTATGTTTATAGATTATAGAAGGAATTATGATGTTGTTGTGTTTGGAAATGATTTCAACCATCCTGAATTATTCAATAAATCATTTTTAGAAATGCCTGATACCATATATTGGCTTGACGGAACTAGCCACAATATAGGTGATTGGGAGTTTGATCCTGTAACTGGTCAACTTGTAGATGGCAAAGGAGGAAAACCCTTAATCAGTGGCGTTTATCGAGCCTATGCCAACAGTCTCCGAGGAATGGCTCATTACAAGGACTTGAAATCAAACTGGTCATCAGGTGGCATTAGTAGCTCTGAGGAAATATACTTAGATGCAGCTCAAGGTTCTATCCTATCATCATCTATGGCTACAGCAGCAAGAACTGGAGCTGATGAAGTGAGCGCCTTAGCCAAAAAAGCCAATCAAGAATTACAAGAAATTTGGTCAAAAATCGACTTTACGAGCTACACAGCATTAGCTCCCTATGAGGTTGATGCCATTTTTGCTAGTCAGGGTATCACTCAAGCACAGTTTATCGATACGTTTCAGGCAGAGACAAATCAAACAGCCACTAAGATGAATGTTTCCGCACAAGCATTTGAAAATATGGATAAACAATTACAGGAAGTCATCGAAAAAACAGTAGCAACAGATAAGCAATTAGCCAAGGAGTTTCGACAATGGAAAGAAAAGATGTAAAATGGGAGGAAATTAGAGAAAAAGAGAGAGAACTGTATACTCTAGAAGAACGATATTATCAAGAAAAGAAGAAACTCGATAACAAAGCCCTTGATCTAGACGAACGAAATGCAAACTTAGAAAAACTAATTTCCGAAGAAGTTGATAAAATGTATCATACTTTGAGAAAATTTTCGTCAACGGCTGATGATGTTAGAGACTACTTTATAGAAATAGAAAATTTGAGACACTTTTCGAATCAAGTATACAGAGATCGTAGAATTAAACTCGAAGATGAGAGAGAAAAATACGATAACGAGTTTCGTAAAAAAAGAAATGATTTAGATGAAGAATTTCACAGATTAAGGAGAGATTATGCAAGCACCAATGAATGAATACTACACAGATGAAGAATACCAGTATGCACTGAAACAAATGTATCGTATGATGGAAAGAAACCGAATCATTACGGAAGCAAAGTTAGCGATAACAGCAAAAAATAAATTGAAAGATAACTTTAATAAAGCAGCTAAGAAAATTGCTACAGAAACCAAATCTACCATTACAAGCATAAACAGCCAAATGGACACTGCAATTCAAGGTAAAGTTCGCAAGAGTCTTGAAGAAAAGATTCCGAATATGTTGCTCAAGTATGATGAAATTTAATAAAGGGTTCAGGATAACTGGGGGAAAGTTAGACTTTAGTTTTAAGTTTCTTATATCATTTTTCCGAAAAACTATAATTTTCTTGAAAAATATATGAGTCTATGCTATACTACTAGTAGACTTAATTATGGAGAAAATACATGAAACGTGAGATTTTACTGGAACGAATCGACAAACTAAAACAAATCATGCCCTGGTATGTTCTGGAATACTACCAATCTAAGCTTGCTGTTCCCTACAGCTTTACAACCTTGTACGAATACCTCAAAGAATATGATCGATTTTTCAGCTGGGTTTTGGAGTCTGGTATTTCAAATGCTGATAAAATATCTGATATTCCTTTATCTGTCTTGGAAAATATGTCTAAGAAAGACATGGAATCCTTTATCCTTTATCTACGAGAACGTCCTTTGCTGAATGCTAATACAACAAAGCAAGGTGTCTCACAAACAACTATCAATCGAACCTTGTCAGCTCTTTCCAGTCTTTATAAGTATCTAACCGAGGAAGTCGAAAACGACCAGGGGGAACCTTATTTCTATCGTAATGTAATGAAGAAAGTTTCAACCAAGAAAAAGAAAGAAACACTTGCTGCTAGAGCTGAAAACATCAAGCAAAAACTCTTTCTAGGTGATGAAACAGAAGGTTTTCTGACTTATATCGACCAAGAGTACCCACAACAACTCTCAAATCGTGCTCTTTCGTCATTTAATAAGAATAAAGAACGTGATTTGGCCATTATTGCCCTTCTCTTGGCATCTGGTGTTCGCTTATCTGAAGCTGTTAACCTGGACCTAAGAGACCTTAATCTCAAAATGATGGTCATTGATGTCACTCGAAAAGGTGGCAAACGTGACTCGGTCAATGTCGCAGCCTTTGCCAAGCCTTACCTTGAAAATTATCTCACCATTCGAAATCAACGCTATAAGACGGAAAAGACGGATACAGCACTCTTTCTGACTTTATATCGTGGCGTTCCCAATCGTATTGATGCTTCTAGTGTTGAAAAGATGGTTGCTAAGTACTCTGAGGACTTCAAAGTCCGTGTAACTCCCCACAAACTCCGCCATACCTTAGCAACCAGACTCTATGATGCAACTAAATCGCAAGTTTTGGTCAGCCACCAATTAGGACATGCCAGCACGCAAGTCACTGACCTCTATACCCATATCGTAAATGATGAACAAAAAAATGCTCTAGATAGTTTATAGAATACATAAAATTAATTATGTAAATTAAAGATTACTTAAAAACGAAAGACCAATTCCTTTATCTTTCGTTTTTTATTTATTTAAACTCAATCCAGTAGTTACGGTGAGGCTCTATAATTACTGCTTTACCCCAAAAGGCTTGCAGATAGGCTAGATTTGCTGGGCTTACTGGTTTTTTTGAATCATTGTACTGCTCAGCACTCTCTTTAGTTAGAAAACATTTTACTGCTTCATAAGAAGTACCATCAGCTGATTCTCTTTCGATTCCCATATACGAAATTTCGTCACCATTTTTAAGATCGTCAGTTAACAGTTTACCAATAAAGAACACTGTCTTATCTTTCATAAATTCATAAGCCTTACTATGTTCTAGTCGGTTATTCGCTGCAGCATACATAATACAAAAACTATCAACAATGTCCTTCAAAGACATTAAGTCCCCTTTGTTTACTTTGATTTCATCGGGGAGAAGACCGCCAATTATAAGATTTTGAAAATGGGCTTGCTGGATTACATTATCTAAAGCCATTCCTAAAGGTATTTGAACAGCTTGGTATCCTAAAGGTTGAAGCTCTTTGTATTTCTTATCATAATGTTCTTGTGTGATGCTTATATTTAAACTTTCAGTTTGATAAATTTCTTCATTTCTATAGAAAGCAACAACATTGCGGTCTAACTGTTCAAATAGATTAAGACTTTCTACTGGAATTTCTAACATTAATGAATAACTCCTTTTCATTTTTCATCTCTATTATAATCTAATCAGCATGATTATTAAGTTTAACCCTAATAAAAGAATCCATCATAAATGGATTCTTTTTCCTTATCCCACTACCGCTTCAGCAATTTCTTCACGACTAATACCAGCAAAGTAGCGTGTGATGTCAATGGTTTCTAGTGCCTTAAGAACATCTTCACGTTCATATTTTACGCCACGGAGGACATCTTCTACAGCTGCAACGTCTTCGATACCAAAGAAGTCTCCATAAATCTTGATATCTTGGATTTTTGATTCAATGACGTTGGCAAAAACTTCAACCTTACCACTGGTGAATTTTGTCCCACGACGGACGTTAAATTCTGGTGATTTACCGTAGTTCCAGTCCCAAGTACCGAACTTGGTATCCTTGATACGATTGATTTCAGCCAATTCTTGCTCAGAAAAGACGTATTCAGTCATCTCTGGGTACTCTTTTTTCATGTATTCCAATAGCAAATCACGGAATTCTTCAACTGTGATTTTTTCTGGTAGTTCATTGATAATATTGGTCACACGGGCACGGACGGATTTCACACCTTTTGACTCAAATTTATCCTTTGAAACCTTAAGGGCATTTGCAAGGACTGATAAATCGACGTCAAATAACAAGCAACCGTGGTGCATGATACGGCCATTGATATAGGCCTGGGCATTGCCACAGAATTTTTTGCCATCAATTTCTAGGTCATTACGGCCTGTGAACTCAGCTTTAACGCCTAGTTGAGCCAAGGTATTGATAACTGGAGTTGAGAAGCTCTTGAAGTCAAAGGCCTTGTTTTCATCTTCTTTTGAAATGATGGTGTAGTTGAGGTTGTTCAAATCGTGGTAAACAGCTCCACCACCACTGATACGGCGAACCACCTCAATGCCATTTTCGCGAACATAATCACGGTTGATTTCTTCGATAGTATTCTGGTGACGACCAACAATGATAGAAGGCTTGTTAATCCAAAGAAGGAAGATTTGATCCTCATCCAAAAGGTGTTTAAAGGCATATTCTTCCAAGGCGATATTAAATGCAGTGTCGTTTGAATGATTGATAATATATTTCATAGTATTTCCAAAAAATTTAATTTTTAAATTCTGTTCATAGCAATCCAATTTTCTAAAGTGGTAAAAAGAAATGTAACGTGTTATCGTTACATTTCTCGGAAAAATTGAGACAAGAGGCTCAATTTTTAGGCATGGAACTCTAATAGAGGTCGCTGCCGTCCGTACTACTTTAAGAAAATTTAGTTGAAAAACTTATTTATTTTTTCTTTGGTGAATGGATGGCCATTCCTAGAACATCTGCGAATGCTTCGTACATCACTTCAGAGTAGGTTGGGTGTCCGTGGATAGTCTTCAGCATTTCTTCAACAGTAATTTCCATTTCGATAATGCTCGATGCTTCATTGATCAATTCTGCAGCTGCAGGACCGATGATATGAACACCAAGGATTTCTCCATATTTCTTATCTGCAATGACTTTTACGAAACCTTGAGCAGCATCCGATGCAATAGCACGTCCGTTGGCAGCAAAGTTGAATTTACCGATGGCAACATCGTATTTCTCACGAGCTTGTTCTTCAGTAAGACCTACTGCTGCTACTTCAGGAAGAGTGTAGATGGCTGCAGGAGTCAAGTTCAACTTGGCAACAGCATGATTTCCTTTAAGGGCATTTTCTGCTGCTACTTCACCCATGCGGAAGGCTGCGTGCGCCAACATCTTAGTACCGTTGATGTCACCTGGAGCGTAGATGCCTGGAACAGAAGTTTCCATGTATTCGTTGACCTTGATACGTCCACGATCCAATTCAAACTCAACATCGCCAATACCTTCAAGGTCTGGCACACGACCGATTGAAAGAAGAGCTTTATTTGCGATGATATCGTCTTTTCCTTCAACCTTGATACGAAGTTGACCATTTTCCTCGATGATTTCTTGGAGTTTAGTGTCAGTCAAGATGGTCATGCCTTTACGTTCAAGAATCAAGCGAAGGTTCTTAGAAACTTCCGCATCCATAGCTGGTACGATACGGTCCATCATTTCAATAACAGTCACTTTTGAACCAAATGTCATGAAGGCCTGCCCGAGTTCGATACCGACAACGCCACCACCGATGATTACGAGGCTCTCTGGAACTTCGTTCATTTCAAGAATGTCGTCACTGGTCATCACCAGTGGAGATTCCATACCAGGGACGTTGATCTTGCTGACTTTTGAACCACCAGCAAGGATGATTTTCTTGGTTTCAAGCAATTCAGAACCATTTACCAAGACGTTCTTGTCTTTAGTAATGGTACCAATTCCTTTATGAACAGTAACTCCGTAGCTACGAAGAAGACCAGCAACTCCACCAACCAAAGTATTGACTACCTTAGACTTGGTTTCAAGGAGTTTGTCCATATCAACAGTGAAGTTAGGATTTTCAATCACAATACCACGATTTGCAGCATGACCGATATTTTCAATAATTTCAGCGTTATGTAGGTAGGTTTTAGTTGGGATACATCCACGGTTCAAGCAGGTTCCACCGAGTTCAGATTTCTCAACAAGGGCAACCTTCCCACCGAGTTGGGCAGCTTTAATGGCTGCAACATAACCAGCAGGACCTCCACCAATCACAACGATATCAAAAGCATCATCGCTCTTACCATCATCGTTTGAGGCACTTGCTGCAGGTGCTGGGCTAGCTTCTGGCACTGCTGCTCCAGCTGTTGGGATATTTTCCCCTTCTTCACCAAGGTAACCGATAACTTCCGTTACAGGGACTGTTTCACCGTCCCCTTTAAGGATAGCAATCAAGTACCCATCTTCTTCAGCTTCCAATTCCATGCTGACTTTATCAGTCATGATTTCCAAAAGGATTTCTCCTTCTTTTACAAATTCTCCGACTTTTTTATTCCATTGGACGATTTGTCCTTCTGTCATATCCACGCCGGCTTTTGGCATAATTACTTCTAAGGCCATGTCTTCCTTCCTTTATCTATATCTTAAAAATGAATACTCTTGTTCTTAAATCAACATTGAGATTGGATTTTCAATCAATTCTTTCAAGTCTTTCATAAACTTAGCACCAGCCATACCATCTACGACACGGTGGTCAATTGTTAAACCAAGACTCATGATTGGGCGAATCACAATTTCACCATTGACTACAACTGGCTTCTCGATTGTCGAACTCACACCAAGGATAGCTGAGTTTGGTTGGTTAATGATAGGACCAAAGGACTGAACACCAAACATTCCCAAATTACTGATTGTGAAGGTTGAATTTTGCAGTTCACTTGGAGCCAATTTACCATCCAAGGTACGACCGATGACATCCTTGAAGGCTACAACCAGTTCTGAAAGACTCATCTTCTCAGCATTGTAAACAACAGGTGTCATCAATCCATTATCCATCCCAACTGCCATTGCAAGATTGACATAGTTGTGAGTGATAATAGTCTTGCCATCTTCTGTCAATGAAGCGTTGATATAAGGGTGCTTCATTAAGGTCTTAACAACTGCAAGTGAAAGAAGATCTGTTACAGTGGTCTTCTTCCCAGTTGCTTCCATGATTGGTTCAAGAACCTTCTTACGAAGAGCCAACATTTCAGTCATATCAACTTCATAGTTGAGGGTAAAGGTTGGAGCAGTTAGGTAAGATTCAACCATCCGTTGGGCAATCACCTTACGCATTGGTGTCATTGGAATACGCTCAATCTCACCATAAGGAGTGATATTATCAGGAACTTCTTCCACTTTTTCAATCTGAGCAGGAGACTTGATGGTATCGTTTTCGATATTTTCAGGAAGCAAGGCCAAAACATCCTTCTTCATGATTTTACCACGATGACCGGTTCCTTGGATTTCCTGCCAAGCAATGTTATGTTCAAGGGCAATTCGTTTTGCAAGTGGCGAAATGCGAACCACGTTTGTGTCTTTATAAGTTTCCACGTCTTCTTTGTGGACACGACCGTTTGCACCTGAGCCAGAAACGTCGTAGAGGTTGATCCCTAAATCATCCGCTAACTTTCTAGCTGCAGGAGTCGCTCTTAGCTTGTCATCAGCCATGACCTCTCCAATTCTATACTAAGATATTAAGGACGAAGAGCTCCGTACCTAAAAGATACAAAGTTTCTCGTCAGCTTTATTTTGTTTACATAACTTATCTTATGTAATTCTATTCTTTGTTATATGTTTTACGAATGGCATCTTTGATGCTTTCAACGGTTGGAATCATTGCATTTTCTAGGTTTTGTGCATAAGGCATTGGCACATCTTCTC